>JANYJF010000044.1 GCA_025361885.1 Coriobacteriia bacterium | reverse complement strand
CGGGCCCACGCCACGGCGTCCATCTGCGCGTCGATGCGGCCGCCGTTGATGAACACCCGCCAGGTGTCGCGGGAACCGGGCGAACGGGCAGCATCGATGGCCACGACGATGCACTGCGAACCGTAGATGCCGGACGTCTCGGTGATCAGCTTGGGGTCGCGCACCGCAGCGGAGTTCAGCGATATCTTGTCAGACCCGGCCTGTAGCATGGCCCTGATGTCGGCTGCCGAGCGCATTCCGCCCCCGACGGTGTACGGGATGAATACCTGCTCGGCCGTGCGACGCGCCACGTCCAGCATGGTGGGCCGCTCCTCGTGCGAGGCGGTTATGTCGAGGAACACGAGCTCATCGGCGCCGGCTTCGTCGTACGCCTTCGCCAGTCCGACGGGGTCCCCGGCGTCGGTCAGGTCGACGAACTTCACGCCCTTGACCACGCGCCCCTCGTGGACGTCCAGACACGGGATGACGCGCTTCATGAGCACTGTCGTCAGCCCTTCATGCCCCGCGCTGCGGCGTTAGCCTGCGCGATCGTGAAGGTGCCCTCGTAGAGCGCTCTCCCGATGATGACGCCCTCGACCTGAGCGCCCAGGGACGCGAGGTCGTGGATGTCGTCGAGGGTGGAGACGCCCCCGGATGCGATGATCGGTATGTGCACCTGCGATGCGAGCGCCCGGTATGCGCCGTAGTTGGCGCCGGTCTGCATGCCGTCGCGCGAGATGTCGGTGTACGCCAGCCGTCGGATGCCGAGGAGCTCCAGCTCTTGCACCAGCTCCAGGACGCCGTACTCGGTACCCTCCCGCCAGCCCTCGACCGCGACCTTGCCCTCACGCGCGTCGATGCCCGCGACGATCCCCGCGAACTTGCGACACGCCTCGGCCACGAGCTCCGGCTGGGTCACAAGCGTCGTACCGAGCACGGTGCGTGTGACGCCGGCGTCGTAGAGAACTCGCAGCGTCTCCATGGAGCGGATGCCCCCGCCCACTTCGACCGGGATGTCCACGGCATCGACGATGGCGTGCACGATGTCGATGTTCTTCGGCTCGCCGGTCACGGCGCCATCGAGGTCCACGACGTGCAGCCACTCCGCGCCTTCGTCGACCCACCTGAGGGCTTGGTCGACGGGGTCGTCGTTGTAAACGGTCACGGCGTCGAGCCGGCCCTGCATCAGGCGGACGGCCTTTCCGTCCAGGATGTCGATCGCAGGAAGGACGATCATGCCCCACGCCTCTCGGCCACGATGCCGCCGAAGTTGGCCAGCAGGTGCAGGCCGCCATGCGACGACTTCTCGGGATGGAACTGAACGGCGTACAGGTCGCCCGACCGCACCGCGGCCGCGAACGGCTGCCCGTACTCCGTCGCACCGATGATACAACCGGGATCCGCGGGCACGAAGACGTACGAGTGCACGAAGTAGAAGGCGGATCCCTCGTCGATGCCATCGAACAGCGGGCTCACCTGGGGGTACTCGACGGTGTTCCAACCCATGTGCGGGACCTTCACGTCGGCCTCGATGCGCTCGCACGTGCCGGGGACGAGGCCGAGACCCTCCCACCGGCCGTCCTCGAGCCCGACGCTTGCGAGCAGCTGCATCCCGAGGCAGATCCCGAGCAGCGGCACGCCGGCGGCCACCCGGTCGAGCAGCACGTCCCACATGCCGCTCTCGCGCAGGTTGCGAGCCGCGTCGCGGAACGCACCCACGCCCGGCAGCACTATCCCATCGGCGAGGGCGACCGCGCGCGGGTCGTCGGTCACCGCGACGCCGGTGACGCCCGCGGCGCCGAAGCCCTTCTCGACGCTTCGCAGGTTGCCCATGCGGTAGTCGACGATCGCAATCGTCGGCATCTACAGGCTGCCCTTGGTGGACGGCACGCCGGACACGCGCGGATCGAGTGAGACCGCCTGGGCCAGGGCGCGCCCGACGGACTTGAACGCCGCCTCGATGATGTGGTGCGCGTTGTCGCCTGCGAGCGAGCGGACGTGGAGCGTGAGTCCCGCGTTGGTCGCGAGCGCGATGAGGAACTCCTTGGCCAGCGTGGTGTCGAACGTTCCGATGATCTCGATGGGCAGGTCGACGGCCCAGTGCAGCTGGCCGCGCCCCGAGATGTCGACGGCGGCGAGCACGAGCGCCTCGTCCATCGGGATCATGGCCTCACCGAAGCGGCGGATGCCCGTCCTCTGCCCCAGCGCTTCGGCGATCGCGGTCCCGATGCTGATGCCGACGTCCTCAACAGTGTGGTGGGCGTCGACAGCCAGGTCGCCGGTCGCCTCCACGCGCAGGTCCATCAGCCCGTGCCGCCCGAACGCGTCGAGCATGTGGTCGAAGAATGGCACGCCCGTCGCCACGGCGGTCCGTCCGCCGCCGTCGAGGACCAGTGTCACGGTGATGTCGGTCTCGCCGGTCGTTCGCCTGACGGTGGCTGTGCGGTCCATCGCGCTCACCTCTCCCCTTGCATGGGCTCGCCGTTGGTCGTGCCGAACAGCGCCGAGCTGCGCCGCTGCGCCGCGATCTCGCCCATGGCGCTCAGGAACGCCGCGTTCTCCGCGGGCGAGCCGACCGACACTCGCAGACAGTCCTCGAGCTGTGGCGTCCGGGAGAAATCGCGCACGAGGATGTCGTGGCCGTGCAGCAGGTCGCGCCACACCGCGGATGCGTGCGCCATGCGGAACAGCACGAAGTTGGCCTCGGATGGGAATACCTCCACCCCCTCGATCGAGGAGAGCCCGTGCATGAGCACGTCGCGCTGCCTCACGATCTCGCGGATCTCGCCCTCGAACACGACGCGCTCGCGGAACACCATCCCCGCCACCGACTGGCTGAAGCGGTTCACAGAGTACGGCTGCCGCACCTTGGTCAGCTCGCAGATCACGTCGGCGTGTGCAAGCACGTAGCCCACGCGCATGGCTGCGAGCGAGAACGCCTTCGAGAACGTCCTCAGGATGACGAGGTTGCGATGGCGCTCCATGTGCGGGCGCATCGTGTGCCGCGAGAACTCGAAGTACGCCTCGTCCACCAGCACGAGCGCGTCCGTGGCCTTCAGTACGTCGATGAGGAACGTCTCTGGCTGCGTGTTGCCGGTGGGGTTGTTGGGATGCGCGATATAGACGAGGTCGATGTCGCCCTCGGCCAGCCGTGCGAGGACCGCGTCGGCGTCCACCGAGAAGTCCGCCAGTCGAGGGACCGCGACCTCCTCGGTACCCGTCATCTGCGCGTCGATCGCGTACATGGCGAAGGTCGGCGGCATGTTGAGCAGCTTCCGCCCCGGACCGCCCCACGCCAGCAGCAGGTTGAAGATGAGCTCGTCACCACCGTTGCCCACGAGCACGTTCTCCGGGTCGAGCCCGTTGGCCTCTGCGATCAGGGTCCGCAGCTTGCTCGCCATGGGATCCGGGTAGCGGTTGAACGGGAAGTCGGCCATGTTCTCGGCGAGCTTCTCGAGCACATCCTTGGGAAGGTTCTGTGAGTTCTCGTTGCTCGAGAGGTTGATCGCGGCTTGCGGCTCGCGTGCGTCGTACTGAGTCAGGTCGTCGAGCTCGGGTCGCGCGGGTCGGATCCGGTCCATGAGCGCTACTCGCCTTCCTTGTCGCACTCTTCGGCTATCTCGAGGCGAAGAGCAACGGCTGCCGCGTGGGCGTCGAGACCCTCGGCGGCGGCGATGGTCATGACTGTGGGCCCGTCGACCTCGAGCGCTTCGCGCGAGTATGACAACACCGACGAGCGCTTCACGAAGTCCTCGACTGACAGTGGGCTGGAGAACCTCGCCGTACCGCCGGTGGGAAGCACGTGGTTGGGACCCGCCACGTAGTCTCCCACGCTCTCCGGGGTCCATGGCCCCAGGAAGATCGCGCCTGCGTTGCGGATGGAGCCGAGCAGCTCGAGCGGATCGGCCATCATCACCTCTAGGTGCTCCGGCGCGACCATGTTGGCGACCTCTATGGCGTCCATAACGTCGTGCACGACCACGATGCGGCCGTTGTCCGCGAGCGAGCGGCGTACGATGTCCGCGCGCGGAGCATCCTCGAGCAGCAGTTCCAGAGCGCGCTCCACCTCGTCGGGCAGCGTGGGGTCGGTGGTCACCAGCCACGTGGAGGCGCGCGGATCGTGCTCCGCCTGGGCCATCAGGTCGATGGCGACGAACGCGGGCTCGGCGGTCTCGTCGGCGAGCACGAGCACCTCGGAAGGGCCGGCGAGCATGTCGATCCCGACTTCGCCGACGACCAGCTTCTTCGCGGCCGTGACGTATGCGTTGCCCGGGCCAGTGATCTTGTCGACTCGCGGGATGGACTGTGTGCCGTATGCCAGCGCCGCGATGGCCTGCGCCCCGCCGACACGGTAGATCTCCGTGATGCCCACCTCGGCGGCCGCTGCCAGCACGTAGGGACTGACAGTGCCGTCGGCGCCCGGCGGCACGACCATCGCGATCTCCTCGACGCCCGCCACCAACGCAGGGATGGCGTTCATCAACACACTCGAGGGATAGCACGCGCGACCGCCCGGCACGTAGATGCCGACCCTGCGCAGCGGCGTGACCTTCACGCCCAGGAAGATGCCTCCCTCCTCGACCGTGAACCACGAGCGGGGTACCTGCTTCGAGTGGAAGTCCTCGATGGCGGCGGCGGCCGTGGCGATGGCCTCGACGAACTCCTCGGGGACGGCGCGCGTGGCCGCCTCGATCTCGGACGCCGGGACGCGCAGCACGTCGATATCGACCTTGTCGAACGCGGTGGTGTACTCACGGATGGCTTCGTCGCCACGGCGGCGGACGTCGTCGACGATGTGCGCCGTGGCCGCGAGCACCTCCGGGTCCACACCGCCGCTGCGCGCCAGGTCGGCCTCGGGCAGCGTCTTCCCGCGGGCGAGTTCGATGTGGCGCATGATCATGTCGTATCCTCTCCCATCATCTTCGCGGCCCGCGACAGGCGGTCCGCGAGGTCTGTGACGCGGTCGGCTTCGCAGCGCAACGCCACAGGGTTGGCTATGAACCGCGCGGTGGAGGGCAGGACATCCTCCACGATGCGCAGACGGTTCATCTTGAGCGTGGTGCCGGTCGCCGTGATGTCGACGACTTGGTCGGCGAGCCCGATGAGCGGCGCCAGCTCTATGTTCCCGTGCAGCTTCACGATCTCTATCTGCACACCCTTCGCCGCGAAATGCAGCTCCGTGATGCGAGGATACTTGGTCGCGACCCGGATGACGCCCAGGTGCCGGTACTTGTCCGCGACCGCCTCGCCCGCGTCCAGGCGCTCCGCCACCACGAACCGGCACGCGCCATACAGCAGATCGGCCATCTCCACGACGTCGAGTGCGGACTCGATGAGCATGTCCTTCCCGGCGATGGCCACATCGGCAGCGCCGTAGGCCACGTACGCAGGGATGTCTGTCGGCTTCCCGATGATGTAGTCGATCCCGGGCGCGCGCACGATCAGTTGTCGCCCGGGCTCAGCAAGGCCGCCGATCGGCACTCCGGCCGCCAGCAGGAGCGCCACCGTGTCGTCGAACAGCGCGCCCTTGGGAACGGCCATGCGAAGAGGCGCGGGCCCGACTCCCGATCCGTCACCGGAAGCCGGTGCGCGCCCTGTCGCCATCACGAGCGCTCACCGCCTTCGGTCCGCGTGGGAGCCTCGGCCGGTGCCGCCGCATCGGGCACAGGACGCGCGGCACCGGGGATCCCGTCGGCGCCGATGGACGCCATCTCACGGTTCGCGATGGCCAGGACCGCGTCAGCCGCGCCCGCGGCGTCGGCCTCAGCGCGGATCGCCGAGGGACCAGCCAACGACGCCAGGCGCACGCGACGTCCCGACCACCGCAGCGCCCGGGCGACCGCGAACACCGCGGCGGCATCGTCGCCGCCCACGACCGCGTCGAGCCCGCGAACCCGCGGCGCCGCGCCCTGCTCGGCGAGCGCGATCTGCACGCGCTCCACCGACAGCGCGAAGCCGGCCGCGGGCGCGGGCGCGCCGAATGCCGCGAGCACGCCGTCGTAGCGACCGCCGCCGCCGAGCGGCAGGCCCAGACCGGGCGCGTAGACTTCCAGGATCATGCCGGTGTAGTAGTCGAACGACCGCAGGATGCCGAAGTCCACGCGCACGCGCTCGGCCACGCCGGCCGCTTCCAGCAGGCGCCACGTCTCGGCGAGCTCGTCGACCGCGCCGGCACACCCGCACGCTGCGGCGTAGCGCCGGCACCGCTCGATGGCCTCCGCGCCGCCATGAAGCCTGGGCACGGCGCGCAGGGCGTCGGCGACGGCGGGGTCGAGCGAGGCGTCGCCAGCGAGACGGTCGGTCTCCACCAGGTTGCGCTCGTGCGCCGCGCGCATCACGCCGGCTTGCCACGCCTCATCGAGACCGGAGCCAGCCAGCAGCGCCCGAAGCACGGCCACGGTCCCGATGCCCACCGTGAACGACGGCAGCCCCGCGGCCTCGAGAGCCTCGACGAGCACGGCCACCACCTCGGCGTCAGCCGCCGGCCCGGAGGCGCCGACGAGCTCGACACCGGCCTGCGCGAACTGGCGCGCTTCTCCCCGCAGCGATTCCTTCTCGCGGAAGACGTCGGCCACGTAGCACAGCCGGTGCGGACCGGGCTGGCCCACGAGCCTCGACGCCACCACGCGAGCGATGGGCACCGTCATCTCGGGACGCAGCGCCAGCAGAGAGCCGTCCACGTCGAACAGGCGGAACGCCGTGCCCTCGAGCGATCCGCCGGCACCTGCCTCGAGCGTCGCGTACTCCTCGACCACGGGCGTCTCGACGAAGCCGTATCCCCATGCCTCGAAGACCTCGCCCACACCCCGGACGACCGCGCGGCGCTCGGCGGCCTCGGTCAGCAACACGTCCCTGAATCCCCTCGGGGTCACGGGCTTCATCGCCGCGCTCCCCTCCTCACATGCGCCGGGCGAGCACACCACGCCGCGTGAATGCGGCCTTCTGCTCGCCGTGCGCTTTAGTCTAGTAGAGTGGTGTCGTGCTACAGTACCAGAGCATGTCCCGTTCGCGCAACCCGCCCGTCCTCATGACTCACGCACCGACTCCGGACCCAGGATCTCCTTGAGCTCGGCGTGCAGTCCGTTCGAGGCCCTGTCCACCTTGTACTGCTCGGGCAGCGTGTACACTCGCTCACGACCGTCCGCCGCGATGTCGTGCACCTTGACGTCATCATGGCCGGGATAGCGGTGCAGCACGGCCTTGACGGCCGCCACGACCGCCGGGTCGCTGAGTTTCGCACCGGCCTCCAGCAGCACTCCCCCGGGCGGCCGATCGAAGCGCCCGTCGCCACCGAGGGGCTGCACGTCCTGTGCGAGCAGCTTGCGCCCGCGGTCGGAGACCTCGACGCGCGCGCGGATCCTGACGATTCGGTCCTCCGCCATGAGCGGCTCGAACTTGGTGTAGGCCTGCCCGAACAGCCCGCCTGGCATCGAGCCGTCCATGTCCTCGAGTGTGAAGTCCACCACCATGCGGCCGTTCTTGGTCAGCCTGCGCTGCACGTCGGTCAGGATCCCCGCGAAGTGGCCGGTGGTGCCGTCCTTGAACTGATCGGCGTCGCCCAGCGACAGGCTTCGGGCCTTCTGGATCATCGGCGCGATCTCGCGAAGAGGGTGGTCGGACACGTAGATGCCGAGCATCTCCTTCTCGAAGGCGAGCTTGATGGCCTTGTCCCACTCGTCGCCGTTGGCCGGCGGCACCATGTCGGAGAATCCGTGGTCAGCCGCGCCTTCCATGTCGAACAGGGAGACCTGGCCGGCATCGGTGTCGCGCTGGCGCTTGGACGCGGAGTCCACGCAGTCGTCCATCATCGTCATCAGGTGCTTGCGCGTGTAGCCGGTGGAATCGAAGGCGCCGGCCTTGATCAGTGCTTCCAGCGTCTTCTTGTTGACCTGCTTCAGGTCCACCCGGTCGCAGAAGTCGTGCAGCGACTTGAAGGGTCCGCCCTCGTCGCGGGCGCGCACGATCATCTCCACGACGCCCTCGCCCACACCGCGGATGCCGGCCAGCCCGAACCGGACTCCCTCGGGCACGGCCGTGAAGTCGAGTCCGGAGGAGTTGACGTCGGGGGGCAGGACCAGGATGCCGCCGCGCTTGCACGCGGCCACGTACTTCACGATCTGCTCGGTCTTGCCGGTGTACGACGACAGCAGGGCCGCCATGAACTCGCGCGGATAATGCGCTTTGAGGTACGCGGTCTGGTAGCTGATGAGCGCGTATGCGGCCGCGTGGCTCTTGTTGAACGCGTATTCGCCGAACTTCTTGATGTCGGCCCAGACGTCCCGCGCCACCTTGAGGTCGTATCCGCGCTCGGCTGCACCGGCCATGAACTCCGGCTCCAGCGCGTCGACGATCGCCATGTTCTTCTTGCCCATGCCTTTGCGCAGGTTCTCCGCCTTGGCCGCGGGGAAACCGCCCATTTCCATGGTCATGCGCATCGCCTGCTCCTGGTAGACGATGGCGCCGTACGTCTCCTCCAGGATCGGCTTGATGCGGTCGTCGTAGTACGTGACCTTGGTACGTCCGTGCTTCCTCGCCACAAAGTCCGGGATCGAGTCCATCGGGCCCGGACGGTACAGCGCCACGACGGCGACGATGTCGGCGAACACGGTCGGCTTGAGCGTGAGCAGCACGTTGCGCATACCCGCCGACTCCACCTGGAACACGCCGTCGACGTCGCCCCGCTGGTACAGCCTGAAGGTGTCCGGGTCGTCGACGACCAGGTTGTCGATATCGATGTCGATGTCGTGGTTGGCCTTGATGCCCTTGAGCGCCTTCGCTATGACGGTGAGCGTGCGAAGGCCGAGGAAGTCCATCTTGAGCAGTCCCAGTTTGGCGATGGTCTTGCCCTCGTACTGGGTGATGATCGCCGCTTGCTTGGTGTCGCGCTTGACCGGAGTGTAGAAGTGCAGCGGGTCGCGGCAGATCACGACACCGGCCGCGTGCACGCCCTCGCCGCGCACCATGTGCTCCAGCGCGATCGCGGCATCGACGATGCGTGTGGTGTCACCACCCGCCTCGTACTCGGTCCGCAGCTCCGCGTTCGCCTTGAGAGAGCTTGCGATGGTCGCCTTCGGATCGTCCTGGATCATCTTGGAGATCTTGTCGGGGACGCCGTAGGGGTAGCCCAGGATGCGTCCCGCGTCGCGGACCGCGGCGCGCGCCTTCATGGTGTTGAACGTGATGATCTGCGCGACCTTGTCCGCGCCGTACTTGTCGCGGACGTACTCGATGACCTCGCCTCTTCGCTCGTCGTCGAAGTCGATGTCGATGTCGGGCATCTCCGTGCGGTCGACGCTGAGGAACCGCTCGAACAGCAGACCGTGCTCGATGGGGTCGAGGTTCGTGATGCGAAGGGCGTAGGAGATGATCGAGCCGGCGGCGCTGCCTCGTCCCGGACCGACACCTATCTTGTTGTGCTTCGCCCACGCCACGAAGTCCTGCACCACCAGGAAGTACCCGGCGAAACCCTTCTCGCGGATGATGTCGTACTCGTGGTAGAAGCGCTTGAGCACCTCGTCGGGCAAGGGGTCGCCATAGCGCTCCTTGAGGCCGATGAGGGACTGCTCCTCGAGGTACGCCTCGAGCGCCGCCTTCTCCTCGCGGTCCGCAAAGCGCTCGGGCACGTCGAAGACCGGCAGGATTATGCGGTCGAACTCGAGCTCGACATCGCAGCGGGCGGCCACATCGAGCGTGGTCGAGATGGCGGCGGGGTGCTCGAAGAGGGCCTCGGACATCTCCCGTTCGCTGCGCATGTAGAACTTGTCGGACGAGAAGCGCATGCGCGAGGTCTCGTCGAGGGTCTTGCCCGTCTGGATGCACAGGAGCATATCCTGCGTCTTGGCGTCCTCGGGCATGACGTAGTGGATGTCGTTGGTGCCGATGATTGGCAGGCCCATCTCCCCGGCCAGTTGCGCGAGCCCCCGGTTGATCTGCGTCTGGGTCACGCCGTTGTCGGCGGTGATGCCCTGCTCCTGAAGCTCGACGTAGAAGTTCCCTTCGCCGAAGACGCGAGAGTAGGTCTCGGCCCACTTGCGGGCCGATGACACGTCACCATGCTCGATCGACCTGCTCAGGAGCCCCGACATGCACGCCGATGTGCCGATCAGGCCTGCCGAGTAGTGCTCCAGAAGCTCGAGGTCGACCTGAGGCCTGTAGTAGAAGCCCGTGACCCACGCCTCCGAGACCATCGCCATGAGGTTGCGGTATCCCTCGCGGTCCCGGGCCAGCAGCAGCAGGTGGGAGAGATTCGGCTTGCCGTCCCGGTCCAGTCGCGAACCGGTGGTGAAATAGACCTCGCAACCGAGGATCGGCTTGATCCCGGCGTCCTTCGCGGTCTTGTAGAAGTCGAGCGCGCCGTACATCGCGCCGTGGTCGGTGAGCGCGAGGGCGGGCATCTCGAGTTCCTTCGCCCTGGCGACGAGCTTCTTGATGGATGCAGCGCCGTCCAGGAGCGAGTACTCCGAATGCGTATGCAGGTGGACGAACCCGGACATGAGAGAGCTACTCGCCCGCCTTCCCGCGGCCGGCGTGCGCGTCCGCGACCGCCCCGAGGCGGCCTATGACAGTGGTATAGCCGTCGGCGCCGTAGTTCAGGGAGCGTGAGACCCGCGAGATCGTGGTGGTCGACGCGCCGGTGACTTCCTGGATGCGCGTGTAGTGCTCGCCCGCGGCAAGCATCCGTGCCACGGCCAGGCGCTGGGCCATGTCGTGCACCTCACGGATCGTGTTCACGTCCTGCAGGAACGCCCACACCTCGTCGGTGGTCTTCAGAGCGAGGAATGCGTGGAGGAGTTCTTCTACTTCCCCGGTTCTGAGACGGTCTGGCGACATGGCGTGAGCAACCCCCGGAGGTCGGCTTGGATGCGCAAGATGATGTGGTCATCCTAGCACGCGACACCCGCATGATGGGCCTGCGGATGACGCCGACGCGGACGTCGCGCGACGGGCGGCGGGGCACGCCGCGTGTCGCGATGGGCAGCCGTCGGACGGATGGCGCGGCCGGGGCGGGGCGACGTCGACACGAGCCTTACGCGATCCCGAACCGCCTCCACAAGCCCGCCGAGATGGCGTAGCCGGGCAGGTACGCCACCAGCCCGCCGATCAGGAACGACGCCTGGTCGACACGCAGGGCGCCGAGCGGTCGCGAGGGCAGCACCGTCATCACGAGGATGGCGCCGACGAACACCAACGCGATCACCAGCACCGCGAAGCGCACCCAGCGCAGACCGCCCGAGCCACGTGCCGTGCGGACCGCCGCGATGACCAGGGGCGTCACGAGCGCCGCGACGAAGACGAGCGCCAGGACCGTCAGCGGGCCGAAGTACTTGACCCGGATCCATTCCTGGAACGGCGCGATCAACAGTGCCCCGCCGAACATCACCGCCACGCTGCCGGTCAGACTGAGGACGGACAGAAGCAGCGCGGCCCCGACAGTGCGAAGCGCGGACCGCACGCGCGGCTCGCTGAACATGACGCACAACATGCCGAGCACCGGGGCCGCGGTCATCGCGAGGATATAGCCCGGCGTGAACGAGTACGCCTTAAACAGCGACAAGGCGGCGATGCACGGAACGTAGATCAGCAGGGTGAATGCGTAGACGAGGCCGTAGGTCTCGCTGATCGCGGGTGTGTCGTCAAGGGCGTCGGCGGCAGCGGGCCTCGCCGGTCCCGACGCGGATGCCACCGGTATGTCGGCTGTCGCACATCGGTCCATCTGGGTTGCCTCCCGGCGATCGGTCGTGTCCATGGTCGCAGCGTACGCGACCGGGCCGCCCGCGTCCCATGACTTGCGTCAAGCGAGCGGATCGCTCGGCGCGGGAACGATCGTGTCGCGGCCAGAGGCCCGCGCGAGTGGGATATACTCTCCGGACGCGGAACCCCGGGCGAGGCCTCCCGGCCCGCTTCGCGGTGACCGTCAGATGTGTTTCCCCGCACGGATCACGAACTCGTAAGGAGCCCGACCGCCAGTGACCGACGAGACCCAGCGTGTCACCGATACCGAGACCACGGAAGCCAACGTCGCCTCTCCGCCGCAGGACGTCGTCCGCAAGGGCGGCACCTTCGAGGCGTTCCGCTATCGGGCATACGCGCTGTTCTGGAGCGGCGCGGTCGTCTCCAACATCGGTACGTGGATGCAGAACTACGCCCTCGGGATCGTGGTCTACTCGTTCCGCCACTCCGAGCTCGACCTGGGGCTCGTCAACTTCCTGGCCGGTATCCCGACATTCTTCCTCGCGATCCCCGGCGGCGCGATCGCCGACCGCTTCGACAAGCGCAAGCTCATCGGCTGGTCACAGGCGGCGCTCGGCGTGCTCGCCGCGAGCCTGGCCCTGCTCTACGGCGCGCAGCGCCTCACTCCGGCGCACCCCATCGAGGCGCTGGCGTGGGTCTCCGCCATCGGGATGGGCGCGGGTGTCATGACCGCTCTGTCCTTCCCCGCGTGGCAGGCGATGATCCCCGATCTGGTGCCGCGCCCGACGCTGCAGAACGCCATCGCCCTGAACTCCGCGCAGTTCCAGTCCGCACGCCTTCTCGGCCCGCTGGTTGCCGGCGCCATGGTCGTCGCGGGCGCCGGGATGGGCGAGATCTTCTGGGTGAACGCGATCAGCTTCCTGTTCGTCATCGGCGCTGTCGCCGTGACCAAGCCGCAGTTCGCGGCCGTGCGCACGCCCGCTACTCCCAAGGCTGGGGAGACCGCGTGGCACAGGATCACCGCGGGAGTCCGCTATGCGGCCTCAGACCACGTGATCGGCACCCTCATCGTCACGACGGTGATCATCACCATCTTCGCGATGCCCTACATGATGCTGCTGCCGGCGATCGTGGATAAGGTGCTGCTGGGGCCGGCACTCTCCGGGGCCCCGCGCGCAGCGGCGATCTCCAGGAACGTCTCGTACCTCATGGGTGCGAACGGGCTGGGCGCGGTCATAGGCGCGCTCATCGTGGCAAGTCTGCCCAAGACGGTGCGCCGGGAGCGGCTGGTGCGCTACACGCTACTGGCGCTGGGCGGGCTGCTTGTGGCGTTCTCGTTCTCCCGCACCATGTGGCTGTCGCTCGCCGTCTCAGCGTTGGCCGGCGCGTTCCTGCTGACGACCAACTCGCTGGCCAACACTTCTATACAAGCGTCCTCTCCCCCGCATCTGCGCGGGCGCGTGATCGCGGTCTACATCATGGCGTTCCTGGGGATCATGCCGTTCTCGGCGCTGCTGTTCGGGATCCTGGGCAAGGCGATCGGACCGACCAACGCCGTGTTCGCGGGAGCGCTGGTCACGATGGCATGGGCGCTGTTCCTGGTCGCGCGCCCGGGACTGCTGACTCCACACGCGCCGCTGGCCGTGACGACTCCGACCGACTGAGGGCGCCGCGGGCGGATCGTGCGGCGCGGAAGCTACACCAGCCGGTTGATCAACGATCCGATGCCCTCGATCTTGACCTCGACGAAGTCCCCGGGCTCCATGGCTCCGATCCCCGACGGGGTCCCGGTCAGCACGATGTCGCCCGGCAGCAGGGTCATGACGCCGGAGATGAACGACACGAGCGTGTGCGGGTCGAAGATCATGTCGCTCGTGCGGGCCTCCTGGACCACCTGGCCGTTGAGGAACGTCTGGAGCAGCAGGTCGAACGGCTCGATGTCCGTCTCGACCCAGGGGCCCAGTGGGCAGAAGCCGTCGTAGCCCTTGGCGCGCGCCCATTGTCCGTCGATGCTCTGGACGTCTCGCGCGGTGACGTCGTTGGCGCAGGTGTAGCCCAAGATGTGAGCCCCGGCCTCCTGCGGCGTGACCTTGTGCGTCCGCCTGCCGATGACGACGGCCAACTCACCTTCGTAGTCGATGCGCCCGACGCCTACCGGTGCGTGGATATCGCCGTGCGGGCCGTTCATGGCCGTCGGAGGCTTGAGGAAGATCACCGGCTCGCGAGGGAGCTTGTGGCCCATCTCCTTGGCGTGAGAGCGGTAGTTGATGCCGACACAGACGATCTTCGTGGGCATGACGGGCGGCATGAGCTTGGCGCCCGCGAGCGCGACGACGTCCTCGAGTTCCCACGCGGCGAACGGCTCATCGGAGATGAGCGTGATGCTGCCCTCGTCGGCGAGTCCGTAGCGTGCGTCGTCTCCCGTGTTGACCCTGACGACTCTCATCCTCGGCAGAACTCCTTCTGGTGTGCGCGGTCGACAAGCCGCGCGTCGGCTCTCCTGCAACATTCCCGAACGCCGCGGCCGATTCCTGCAAGGTCCGCGTCCAGGCGTGTCGGACGGCGTGGCGCGCGGGTGCCCTCAGAGCGGGTGTGCATGCAACGGCAGCGAAGGATCGCGACCGCCACTCAGCCGGCTTGGTCGCCCGTCGCGCGTGTGAGGCCATACTCGACGGAGTCGACGAGTGCTTCCCACGAGGCCTCGATGATGTTCTCCGAGACGCCGATCGTGCCCCAGCTGCGCTCGCCGTCGGCGGACTCGATGAGCACGCGGGTGACGGCGCCCGAGCCTTTCTTCTCGTCCAGGATGCGGACCTTGAAGTCTGTGAGCTCGATGCGCGCGAGCGCCGGGTAGAAGCGACCGATCGCGATCCGCAGCGCTCGGTCGAGCGCGTCGACGGGGCCGTTGCCCTCAGCCGTCGCGATGAACCGGTGGCCGCCCACGTGCACCTTGATCGTGGCCTCGGTCATGACCCGGCCGTCCTCGCGCTTCTCCATGATGCAGCGGAACGACTCGAGCTCGAACAGGGGCGTCCACTGCCCGACGGCCTTGCGCAGCATGATGTCGAGCGACGCGTCCGCAGCCTCGAAGCTGTAGCCCTTGTACTCGAGTTCCTTGATGCGCTCCAGCACGCGGGCCACCGTGTCAGGGTCGGATGTCAGGTCGATGCCCATCTCCTCGGCCTTCATGGTCAGCGAGGCCCGACCCGCGAGTTCGGAGACCACGACGCGCGCCAGGTTGCCCACGGACGCCGGGTCGATGTGCTCGTAGGCAGCCGAGTAGCGTGCCGCCGCCGAGGCGTGCACGCCGCCTTTGTGCGCGAACGCGCTCACGCCCACGAAGGGTTGGTGCGCGTCGGGCGAGATGTTCGCGGTCTCCGCGATGAAGTGCGACACCTCGGTCAGCAGCTTGAGCTGGTCGCGGGAAACACACTCGCGGCCCATCTTGAGCACGAGCGCCGGGATGATCGCCACCAGGTCGGCGTTGCCCGCGCGCTCACCGTAGCCGTTGACCGTACCTTGGACGTGGGTGCAGCCGGCGTCGACCGCCACGAGCGAGTTGGCCACGCCGCACCCGGAATCGTTGTGGGCATGGATCCCGAGCGGCACGCCCGCAAGCGCGGCCGCGACCTCTCGCACGATAGCGGCGACCTCGTGCGGCAGGGTCCCGCCGTTGGTGTCGCACAGCACGACGGCGTCGGCGCCGGCGGAGGCGGCGGAGCCGGCCACCCGCAGCGCGTACTCGGGGTCGGCCTTGTAGCCGTCGAAGAAGTGCTCGGCGTCGAAGAACACGATCCGCCCGGCGGCCTTCAGGTGCGCCACCGAGTCGGTCACCATGCGCACGTTCTCATCCAGCGTCGTCTGTAGCGTCTCGGTCACGTGCACGGTCCACGCCTTGCCGAAGATACACACGGCCGACGTGCCCGCGTCGAGCAGCGTGCGCAGGCCGTCGTCGTCGGCCGCCGGTGTGTCCTTGCGGCACGTGGAGCCGAACGCTGTGATCACGGCGTTCGACAGTGCGAGCCCCTTCGCGCGTTCGAAGAACTCGATGTCCTTGGGATTGGAGCCCGGGAATCCTCCCTCGATATAGTGCACGCCGAGGTCGTCGAGCCTCGCGCAGATGCGCAGCTTGTCCTCGACGGACAGCGACATCCCCTCGCGCTGGGTGCCGTCGCGCAACGTGGTGTCGTAGAGGGTGATCACGGCGATTACACGCGCTCCAGCCAGTACTCGTACTCGGAGTCGCCGCCGCGCACGACCTCGAAGTACTTCTCCTGCAGCATCTTGGTGATGGGGCCGATGTCGCCGATCTCGCGATGGTCGACCGAGCGGATCGGGACGATCTCGGCGGCGGTTCCGCACATGAAGGCTTCCTCCGCGGCGTACAGGTCGGTCCGCACGAGCGACGACTCCACGACATCGATGTCCATGTCGTCAGCCAGGGCGATGATCGTGGCGCGCGTGATCCCTTCGAGCAGGCCGTCGGAGACCGGCGGTGTCATCAGGACCTCGTCTCGAACCACGAAGATGTTCTCGCCGGTGCCTTCGCAGACATGACCTGCTTCGTTGAGCAAGATCGCCTCTTCGTAGCCGTTGTCGAGCGACTCGATCTTGGCGAGCGAGGAGTTCAGGTAGTTGCCGGTGGCCTTGATGGCCGGCGGCATGGAGTTGATCGCGCGCTGGCGCCACGAGGAGATGCCGGCGGTGATCCCGTGCCGTAGTGCGTCCTCGCCCAGGTACGATTCCCACGGCCACACCGCGATCATGGTCTGCTCCGGAGCGGGCAGCGGGTTGAGGCCCATGACGCCATAGCCCTTGAACACGAGCGGGCGGATGTAGCACGAGGGGAGCTTGTTGGCCCGGATGATCTGCTTGGTGGCTTCGACGAGGTCGTCGACCGAGTACCGCATCTCCATGCGCAGCGCGGCGGCCGATCGCTCGAGGCGCTCCATGTGCTCGGTGAGGCGGAAGACAGCGGGGCCATCGGGGGTCTCGTAGCAGCGGATACCTTCGAAGACGCCGGAGCCGTAATGCAGGGCGTGAGTCAGAACGTGTACCTGCGCCTTGTCCCAGTCGACGAGCTCGCCGTCCATCCAGATCGTGTCGACCTTCGGCAGTTCAGCCATGACGCTCCCCTTCCGTCTCAGTGCGGCCCGCCGTCAAAAGACCCCGACGGCCGCGCGTATCGTTGCAGTCTACAACCTCTCGGCGACCAGGTCGCCCATCGCGATAGTACCGATGATACGGTCCGCGGGCGTGTCCGGCGAAGCGATGTCGCGCGTCCGCCAGCCGTCGTCCAACACACCGGAGATCACCCCGGCGAGCCTGTCCGCGGCCGCGTCCATCGCGAAGGAGTAGCGCAGCATCATCTCCACGCTGAGCAGCATCGCGAGCGGGTTGGCGACGCCGAGTCCAGCGATGTCCGGAGCGGATCCGTGCGAAGGCTCGTAGAGTGCCGTGCCGTCGCCGAGCGAGGCGGATGCGAGCATACCGAGCGAGCCGGTGAGCATCGACGCCTCGTCGGACAGGATGTCGCCGAACATGTTCTCCGTGAGGATCACATCGAACTGCGCGGGGTTGCGGATGAGCTGCATGGCGGTGTTGTCGACGAGCTGGTCGACGAGCTCGACGTCCGCGAACTCCGCGGCGTGCACCCTGTGGACGACCGCGCGCCACAGCCGCGACGATTCCAGCACGTTGGCCTTGTCGACCGAGTGCACCAGACCGCGCCGGCCGCGCGCAGCCTCGAACGCGCTGCGGGCGATGCGCTCGATCTCGTACTCGTGGTACTCCATGGTGTCGAACGCGCGCATCCCGGCGCCGCCACCGGTCGCCGCGCCCGCCACACCGGTCTCACGGCCACGTGCGCCGAAATACAGGCCGCCCGTCAGCTCGCGGACGATGAGCATGTCGACGCCCTCGAGGAACTCGGGTTTGAGCGAGGAGGCGTCGCGGAGCGGGGCGAAGATGCGCACGGGCCTCAGGTTCGCGTAGAGGCCGAGCCCCTTGCGAATGCCGAGCAGGCCCTGCTCCGGGCGAGGCTGGTCAGGGTCCGTGGTGTCCCACTTGGGCCCGCCGATGGCCGCGAGCAGCACCGCGTCGGCGGCCTTCGCCTTGGCGAGCGTCTCATCGGGCAGGGGCGAGCCGGTCGCATCGATCGCGGCGCCACCGAGCAGCGCCTCGTCAAAGGTGAAGCCGACGTCCTCGACCGCACCGAGCGAGTCGAGGACCTTGACGGCCTCGGCGGTTATCTCGGGGCCGATCCCGTCGCCGGGAAGGAGGCAGATGCGGTACGAAGTCTCGGGCGCGCTCATCGCGACGCCTTCGCCTTGACGCTCTCGATCAGGCCGCCGCCCTCGATGATCGCCCGGATTGACTCGGGGAACGGCGGCGCTTGGAACGTGGCGCCTGTAGTGACGTCGGTGATGACGCCGGTCGCGGCGTCGAAGCTGACGATGTCCCCATCGCTGATGGCGTCGAC
>JANYJF010000033.1 GCA_025361885.1 Coriobacteriia bacterium | reverse complement strand
GCCGTCGCCCGCTGCGATCTCGGCGAACGCGGTGTCCAACGGGAGCTCGGCCCATGCCGAGTTGCCGATGCGCTTCCACGCGGTGCCCTTCATGCCGGTCGTGTTCCACGACACGCCGATGCGGCGCGCGTTGGTGACCAGCTGGTAGGCGCCGGCGCCCTTGGCGCACAGGCCACCTCTGTTCGTCGGCGAACCCATGTCGCCGTAGATGTCGTAGACCTTCTTCGAGGTCGTGCCGACATCGACGAGCTGGCCGCACTGCGCGGAGCAGTACGGACACGTCGTGTGGAAGGTGTCGACTCCGGCGTCAGCCGTGTCGAGCTTGTACGCGGATGCCGGAGCCGGGGTGAGTGCCCCTAGTCCGGCAACGCCCGCTGCCGTAGCAGCGCTCGCCTTGAGGAAGTCGCGCCTCGTGAGGCTGAACTTCCCTCGTTCCTCTCCTTCGTGTGCCATGCTTCTTCCCTCTCTGGTTCCTCAGATCAGGGTCTGATCGAAACCTGCTTCCCGCTTTCGGTGTGCTTCACCGTGCCTGTGTGGATCGCTCCTCCTCTCTTCGATCGCCCCGCGGCAAGCGGGTCGAAAAACGACAAAGACCGACACAACAAGGGCGCGCGAGCGCCATGTCGTTCGGTCTTCGTGTACGTATGGATGTCTCCCTTACCCCGGGACGATGCGCAGCAACGACCACCGTTTGCCGGCGGAGGTCATCGTGCGTGTCTCCTTTGCAAAGTCGGCAGGCGGCGCAGTTTCCCGGGTCACCCTCATCGGCCGGACGACCATGGCCATGTCGGCTATAGGTCGAAGGGCTCGGAGACATCTGGCTTTGTCAACGCGCGGTCGCCGGTGATTGCCGGACCGATGACCGTCACGGTCCGCGGAACGTGCGCCGCGAACCTACCCACAGGACGCTACCCTTCCGGTGTCTCGCCTGTCAATGCCGCACATGAAGAGCGGTCACGCCCGAACCCCTAGCGCGAGCGCTTGGCGGTCGGCCTCGCGTACCGCTCGAGGAACCGATCGCGATCGTATGTGTCGACGCGAAGCAGTGTCCCGAGGCGCGCGAGGTTCTGGTCCTGCGTGCACAGGCGCTTGGCGCGCTTGGCCATCGCGAGTATGACCGCTTCCTCGCGAGCGACCCCGAGCTTGTCGATCAGGTCGGCCGTGTCGGAGTCGGAATGCGGCTCGGGCTTCAGCAGCTCACCGAGGTCGATGTCTCCCTCGACGCGGCCGATCCACGCCTGATACGAGGACTCCGGCACGACCCAACGGCGGCGACCGGAGGCCATCACGGACACCTGGCCGGCCTCGATCATCGCCTCGATGAAGTCGTCCGTGGCCACGAAGCGCTTCTTGCGCAGCACCAGGAGCAGCGGGAGCAGGAGCAGCGGCAGGAAGCACCACGGCAGCGTGCTCGCCTGGATCCGTGTGATGCCCGGCACCTCGCCTTTCGCGAAGCCCCAGACCTGTACCTGGTTGTTGTCGCGGTCGGAGACGAAGATCCGGCCCTGGGCGTCGACGGCGACGTCCTGCGGGAAGTTGAACTGCCCGGGCGCAACGCCGTTGCCTCCGAACGCGGTGAGGTGCTCGCCTTTGAGCGAGTACACGTCGATGGAGTGGGCCGCCGGGTCGACGATGTAGAGCCGGTTGCTGGGGTCGAGCGCCAACCCGCGAGGGATACCCTGCGTTCGAATGATCTCCTTGAAGGTCCCGCTCGGATCGAAGACCTGGATCCTGCGGTTGTCGCCGTCGGATACGAACAGGAGGCGCTTGGAGATCGCCGAGCCCTTGGCCCCTGTGACCGCGAGCCCGTTGGGGAACAGGAACTTGCCGTGCTGCTCGTCCCAGTTCTTTGCCTGCGCCGTGCCGCCCCACGAGGAGAGCTGGCGTCCGTCGGGCTCGAAGACACGCACCCGGTGGTTGGCGGTATCGCCCACGTCTGTGACGTACAGGCGGCCATCGCTGTCGAAGGAGATCGCCAGGGGCGAGAAGAGAGCGCCGGGCTCCCCTTGGGGAGCGAACACGCGGATGAACGTGCCGTTCGAGTCGAAGACGAAGATCTTCTTGAGCGACCGGTCAGTGACCCATACGCGGTCCTGAGCGTCCACGGCCAGGTGCACCGGGTCCTTGAGCTTGACGTTCGCTCCATCGACGATCTTGGAGAACGTGAAGCGGTAGGTGCCGTCCGTGTCGAACGCGCGGATCGTGCTGCTGCCGAAGTCGACGACGAAGACGCGGCCCTTGGAGTTTATGCCGACGCCTATCGGCCGCGTCAGCGCGTTGGTGCCGGAGCCGGTGATCGAGTACAGGAATTGCGGCGCTTCGATGACGGTGGTCCGGGTGGGCGCCACGGTCGGCAGGGCTAGCCGCTTGTTCGCATTGAAGAACCAGGCCTCGTACGCGAGGAATGCGAGCAGCAGAAGCAGGACAGCCAGCGCGATGAGCTTCTTGCCGCGCGAGCGTGATGCTGCGGCACGGGTGAGGGCCTCGGTCTGCGTGCTCGCCGGTGCGGTCGCGTCGTCAGCTGCCACTGGGCTCTCCCTTCACGGCCTTGAGGGCCTCCGGGTCGTTCGGGGTCAGCTCCAGGACACGGCGCCATTCGGCCGTGGCCTCCGTCTTGAGGCCGAGTCGCTGATACCCGCGCGCCACGATCCGCAGGGCGTCGACGCTCGTGGGATCGAGAGCGACCGCGATGCGGGCTTGGATCACCGCCTTCGCAGGGTCCGTCACTGCGAGCTTCTTCGCCGCCGTCAGGCGGGTCTTGGTGTCACCGAACGTCTTGAGCCCCGCCTCGGGCAGCGCGAGCTTGTCTGCGGGAGCATGGTCGACGGAGCGGCGGAACAGTTCGGCAGCGGTGGCCTCCTCGCCTGCTTTCGCCTTCAGCAGCCCCATGTCGTAGTTGGCCTGAGCGTTGTTGGGATCGAAGGCGAGCGTGATGCCGAGCTCCTTGGCCGCCAGGTCGCCGAGGTTCAGCCCCCGGTACGCGACGGACAGCATGTAGTGCGTGTCCGACGCGTCCTTGCGGATGCGGAGCGCCTCCTTGAGGTACCTCACGGCGTCCGGGTACTGCTTCATCTCGACGTAGTCGGTCCCCAGGTAGTAGTAGGCGATCTCCAAGCGCTGGTCCTTCGACGCCATCTCAGCGCCCCCGAGCAGGTCGATCACCTTGAGCCAGTAGCCCTCGGCGGTCTTGAACTCCCGGCGCTGCATGGCGATGACGCCCAGCCCGGTCATGGCCCCGACATTGTCTGGCTCGATCTTGAGGGCCGCCTGGTACTGGGTGAGGGCGTCGGACTCACTGCCGTTTGCCATGAGCGCCTCGGCGAGTTTCACGCGCGCTGCGGCATTGTTCGGCTGCTGGCGCACGATGGCCGAGAGGTTCGTGACTGACCGCGCGGCGGGCGACGACGCCTCCTTGGTGCTTCGCGCGCTCAAGTACGCATAGCCGAGATACCCGATAAGGCCGACGATCGCGGCCCCGACGATCCATGTGACGATGTCGATCCAGCGGTCCTTGAGCACGGTGGTCAACGGCTCACGTGTCTCTCTTGGGATCGAGGTCGTCGGAGGCCTGCCGGGGCACATCCGACGCCTGAGGCGTCAGCGGAAGCGAAACTACTGCCAAGCACATACCGTGTCAACTCACGCGGGCCGGACGGGATCGTCGCGAGTCACATGCGACGGTCGGTGTGACAGCGCAGGCACAGGCTGTTGCCCGGGTACAACGCGATAAGCCGGTTGTTGTAGTCGAGACTGCCATGGCAATCGTAGCAGAGGCGCAGGTCGTGACCCTGCTGCGTGAGCAGCTTCTGAGTCTCCTTCGATGTGCCGAACCCGACGTGGCAGTCGCTGCACCGATACGGCTTGCCCTTCTTCTTGGCGACGTCGAAGTGCACCGCGTGTTCGGCCAGGCCCTTGTCCTTGATCTTGGTGGGTGAGCTCGTGCTCATCGCCGCATGACAGGTCACGCAGTTCTCGCGCACCAGCTCCGCGTTCGCGACGTGCTGATGGTGGCATTCCTGACACCTCGAACGGTCGGTATGGCACACGTTGCAGTCAGCACTGTCCAGCGTGGGAAGCAGCCCGTGCCGGGCCGTCCAGTCGGCTGCGTGCGGCATGGGCGTCTTGTGGCACGCCTCACAGAAGGCGGACTCGTGACATGAGCCACACGCGCCCCTCTGACCCAGGTAGTCCTTGCCGTGCTTGGTGCGGAAGACCGGGGTCTTGTGGTCGGCGGGGATGACTTGCACCCGCTTGGATCCGTCCTTGTTGACGCCCTTGCCTTGGTGGCAGGCGGTGCAGAAGACAGGCTGGTGGCACATCGCGCACGTGGACGGATCGGTGTTCGCGCGCTTCTTGTGGTCCGCTTTGACGAACGCCGGAGAGTGGTCGACCGGGCGCAGCTGGAACCCCTTGGGGTGGCACGCCGCGCAGTCCCCGGTGGCGACCAGGCCGGTCGACGAATGGACCGCCGCGTGACACTGATAGCATGTCTGCATGTCCGGCCGCTGTGTGGCGATCGGCGTGTGCGCGAACGCCGAGTGGCACGCCTCGCACCGATAGCTGCGCTGCAGGTGCGTGGCATGGGCGAAGATGATCCGCCCGGGCATGAACTTGTCCACGTCGGGGTGGCAGTAGACGCATTGGCCGATCGTGGTGGCGCCCTGCGGGTAGACCTTGATGACCGGTTCCGCGGGCTTCGTCTTGAGAAGCGGCCGGTAGCCCCTCTGGGTCGGCGGCGTCTTGATGTTCATCTTGGCGTGGCACGCATCGCAGTACTTGATCGAGTCATGGCACATGAGGCACTCGTTGGCGCCCAGCTTGGCCCTCTTCGCGTGCCCTGGGCCCTTCCAGTCGGCGCCGTGGGTCTTCGGGCGCAGCTTGAAGTCCGCCGTGTGGCACGTCGCGCATGCCGACGCCGCGAGTGCGCCCTTGGGTCCGTGCTGCAGTCCATGGCAGTTGAAGCAGGAGTCCATGCCCGGCGGGACGCTCCCGCCGCCCGTGTGCGGCGTGGCCCAGTGGCAGCCGTCGCAGGAGATCATGAGGTGCGAGCCGTGGCTGAACTTCAGTCCCGGCACGCGGGCCTCGGCGATGGTCGCGTGGCACGGCGCGCACGCCGAGCCGCTGATGGCGCCGGTGAGGTTCGTGGGCTGCCCGACGGGCAGGACCGCGGTCGCGGGCGGGACCGGCGGCTTCGGCGAGGGCGGTGGTGTCCCCTTCGTGACCGCTGCTGCCGTGCCCGGCAGGGCGAGCGCGATGGCGAAGACCGCCGCAATGGCGAAGCGGCCGGCGCTGAGCGCCCGCCGATCATGTGCCCTATGGGTGTGGCCGCAGGTCATCTCTTGAACATGCTATCCAATACTCGAGCGAGCGGGTTGGCCGAGCGCGCTTCCGCCTTGCGGTGGATCAGCGATCCGGCCGCGACGGCGAATGCTTCGGTGGAGCCTTCATGGCACGTGCCGCAGGTGGCCGCGAGGTTCTCTGGGGCGACCGACGACTCCTTGGACTTGACCGCCTTCACGCCGTGGGCACCATGACACTGCCAGCACGCCGGCGCGTCGGCTGCTCCCGCCTTGTAGGGCTCGCCGTGCCAGTAGTCCGCATAGCGGATATACGTGTCGTCGTGGCATCCCGAGGTACCGCACATCGCGAGCGATGCCTCGTGGAGCCGCGTCTTGGCGGCGTCGGTCTTGAGGCGCTCGATGTCATGGCCGCCGTGGCAGGACCCGCAGGTCGCGGACTTGTAGTTGCCCTTTGCGATGGCCGTGGCGTGCACCGATGTCCGGTAGTCAGCCGTCTGCTTGTCGTGGTCGTGGCAGGAGGCGCACGACATGCCGGCGTTCACACGCCACAGCTTCGTGGCCGCCTTCACGTCGTCGTAGCGGAAGTCCGGATGGCACGACTGACAGCCGACACCCCGGTGTGCGGAGGCTTCCACGCCCGTGACGGTCTTGGAAAGGCGAGGCAGGTCGTGCCCGTGGCATGAGAGGCAGCCGTCAGCCGCGTTGTAGGAGACGGTGGACGTGGTCTCCCACGTCACCTTGGTCCTTGCATGGCAGGCGTCGCACTGGGCCTTCGTGTGACACATGGCGCAGCGAGACTCAAGCCCCGCCTTTGCCGGGGCGACGTGCCCCCTGCCGGCCCAGTCGCCCACGTGGTCCTTCGGCCTCTTGCCGCTGCGCGGCGCGCCGTGACACTTCTCGCACTGCGCCTTGGCCATGATGCCCTGGGAACCGTGACGCACGCCATGGCACGTCCAGCAGTCCTTCATCTTCGGGATCGACAGGCCCTGCGGCTGATGCGGGAACTGCGTGTGGCACACGACGCACTCGTAGATGATGTGCGCGCCGTGGCTGAACGTGATGCCGGGCAACTTGTTGTCAGCGATGTTGCCGTGGCACGGCTCGCAGTTGAATGCCACGACAGGGCCCTTCGTGTCGACGGTCGCCGCCGATGCGACAGTGACGCCCCCCGCCATCACGACTACGAACAGGAGTGCTGCGGACGCGGCGCCCCTGAGGAGACGGCGTGCTGCCATTGGTCCTTGCCCCTTCCCTCCCGGCGCAGCCGGGCTCAAATACCCTGCGGTCCGGCGGTCACTTGCCGCCGCGGCCTCCGAAGAGCGACCCGATCGTCTCGCCGAGGCCCGACATGCCGGTGCGGGCCGACTTCACGGTGGAGTAGACGGGGTTGCCATCGAGCGTCTGCTGCTTGCTGTGGATGAGCTTGGTGTACGTGAGGTATCCCTCGCCGACGTCCTCGTGGCACCTGCCGCACGTCGAGGCGAGCTGGCTGTCATTGGTGTAGGCCAAAGAATCCTTGTGATTGCGGGTCGCGTGGGTCTCGTGACAGCCCCAGCACGCAGGCGCATCGGTGGCACCCCGCTTGTAGGCGGCGCCGTGGTAGTAGTCGTTGTAGTTCGCCCAATAGTCGGCGTGACACCCCGGGCTACCGCACATCTGCTGCGACAGCGCGTGCTCGGCCGCCTTGCCGGCCGGGTTGTTCTTCAGCTTCGGCATCGCGTGGGAGCCGTGGCAGTCGCCGCACAAGGGCTTGTTCGCAGCCTTGGGATCGGGCGTGTGGCCTGGACCGACCTTCTCGCTATGCGATCCCAGCGAGTAGTCGCGGAACTGGTCGGGGTGGCAGTTCTTGCACGACTCCTTGGCCACGCGCCGCCAGTCCGCGGCATCCTTGTGCGGCGAGGTGTAGGCGAAGTCGATGTGGCACCCGGTGCATTGGATCTTCGCATGCGCCGACGCGTCGACGATCTTCTGGTCGATCCAGTAGTTGTGCGACTGGTCGCCGCGGACGATCGTCAGCTGGGGATCGCCGTGGCACACCATGCACCCAGACTTGCCGAAGGTCGGCAGCGTGAAGTCCAGGGCATAGCCGCCGGTGGGCGGGACCGGGGCTATCGTCGGCACGAACGATGCCGTCGGCGTTGCCGGCTTCGACGCCGTTGTGACCGTGTCGGCCGCTACGGTGGTGGACGGTCGCTCGACGAACAGCGCCACCCCGGCCACGAAGACGACCACGAGAACCGTCAGCGCGATGGCGGCGACCGAGAGGCGTCTGCGGGTTCGAGGGCTCACGTGTCCGCGCCTACTCCGACTCGGCAAGCGCGGGGGCGGGTGCGGGAGCGGGGGCCGAGACAGCGGGAACGCCCGCGCTCGCTCCCCCATGCTCCTCGGAGTGACCGCCGAACCCGAAGAAGTTCTTGGTCACCGGGATGTCCTCGGTGGCCGAGAGATAGACGTGGATGGTCGTCATGATGATGAAGCCCCAGGTCAGTACGAAGTGGAGGATGCGCATGTACGCACCGGCCAGCGCCACGGAGCCGCCCACGATGGGCGCGATCGTCCAGTTGAGTAGGACGAATCGGGGGCTGTATCCGAACAGGATCGGCTGCGTCAGCAGGGAGAACCCGGTGAACGCCTGCATCAACATCATGGTGAGGAACAAGTCGTACGACATCTTCTGCATGACGTTGTACTTGGCCGTGTGCGGCTTCTTGTCGGAGATGAAGGTGTAGTAGAGCAACACACCCGGGGTCGAGCGGACGTCCTTCATGGTGATGGCGAACTCTCGCCAGTCACGACGCTTGGAGAAGAAGGCGTACCAGACACGCCAGATCAGGACCAGGATGACAACGATCATCGCGAAGTAGTGGACGCCCCGCATCGCGCTGCGGCCGCCGTCGAAGAACGGGAACCTGATGTACATGCCGGTGAACCCCAGCACGAACATGAAGAAGAGATGCGTG
Organism: Coriobacteriia bacterium; assembly: GCA_025361885.1. Lineage (GTDB taxonomy): Bacteria > Actinomycetota > Coriobacteriia > Anaerosomatales > PALSA-660 > JANYJF01. Next base: position 6,693 of record JANYJF010000033.1, on the reverse strand, counting down.
AAATGCGCGACCTTGGGAGCGGCCGGGGGATGGGCCTCGTCGTGCTCGGGCCACTTGTGCTCGATGAACTTCTTGCGGAAGCGACCTTTGGGGATCGACACCAGGAAGTGAATGGGTAACGCGACGATGATTACCAGATACAGAGCGCTGAAGAACACGTCCACCCACACGTTGACCTTGGCCAGATCCATGTGACACCCTACCCCGTCGCTTCTTGTGAGAGGCGCCACCCGCGCGCTCCCGATCGGTTTGGAGGACGGTCATGCGCGCTTTGCCGGGCGCTGCGTGACCATCGTGCTCCGATACGGCGCGCGTTCGAGTGATAGCGGGCTCGGTGTCTTGAGGAGGCCGCTCGAAGTCGCTGCCGGACGTCTTCGAAGCACGTGCCCGGCGGACCGGGGCACGCATGCAGCATAGGTTTCGAAGTACACGGGTGTCAACGAGACAGCAACTGGCGGCGGCGAGCGGTCCGCTCCCGGCACCGATCACTCTCTACAGGTCGTCCATCTCGACGCGCGCGGTCGGCTCCATGCCGGCATTCGACAGCAGCTGCTCGGCGCGCGGAGCCTCTTCGGGCTCGACACGCAGCGCGATGCCGCAGAGGCTACCGATCGACTTGGGCGCCGGCACCGGGACCACCGCGATGCCCAAGTCCTTGAGCAGCGACTCCGCAGCGAGCGCTGCGTGCGTCGTGGCGAAGCCGTACACCACGAAGGGGCGCGCTTCCCTCAGGCTCATGCGAGGATCTCCGCCAGAGCGCCGAGGACCAGGTCGATATCGGCGTCCGTGTCGCCGAAGCCGACGCCGAAGCGGAGCGCTCCGGTCTCAAGCGTGCCGAGCGTGCGGTGGGTGGCGGGAGAGCAATGAAGTCCCGCACGCACCGCGACCCCGTAGCGGCGGTCCAGCTCGAACGCGACCCGGTCCGGGGCGACCCCAAGCGTAACAGCGCTGACGATGGGCACGCGTGGCTCCCCGGGCTCCGGTCCGAGCACACGCACGCCGTCGATGGCCAGAAGGCCCTCGTGCAGGCGCCGCGCGAGCCTCCGCTCCTCGGAGCGCAGCTCGTCCGCATGCGACGAGACGTAGCGTACAGCCGCGCCGAGACCCGCGATGCCGGGCGTGTTCGGGGTGCCGGCCTCATACCTCTCGGGGCGCGCGGTGGGCTGTCCGGGCTCCTCGGAGTTCGAGCCGCCGGTGCCGCCCTGCGAGAGCTCCTCGACGTCCAGTCCCGGCCGGAGATAGAGCAACCCGACACCCTGCGGGCCGAGAAGTCCCTTGTGGCCTGACGCGGACCATGCGTCGGCTCCGAGGGAGCCGAGGTCGACGGGCAGATGACCGGCCGCCTGAGCCCCATCCACCAGCATGAGCGCGCCGGCGGAGTGTGCGATGTCGGCGAGGTCCGCGACGGGCTGGATCGCGCCTGTGACGTTGGATGCGTGCTGGCACACCACCGCGCGAGTCGGAGCCGCATCGACCGCCTCCTCCATGCGGCCGGCATCCACGACCCCCCGCTCGTCGGCCTCGACGACGTCGACGCGAACGCCGCGCTGCTCGAGAACGTGGAGGGGCCGTGTGATGGCGTTGTGCTCGACCGAGGAGACCACGACGCGATCACCCGGGCGCAGCACACCTTTCAACATGAGGTTGCAGCCCTCGGTACAGCCGGAGAGGAACGCAAGATCCGCACTGTCGCGCACGCCGAGCAGCATGGCCGCATCGCGCCTCGCCTCGAAGATCAGGCGCGAGGCGGCGAGGCCCATCGCATACGCGCCGCGACCAGGGTTGGCACCGTACTCGGCGATGGCCGACGCGACAGCTTCCACGACTCCGGGCGGCTTTGGCCACGAGCTGGCGCCGTGGTCGAGATAGACCGTTCGGCGCGGGGCGTCAGTCATGCCCGCCACCGCCCGCCATCTCGACGGCGTGCTCGAGCTGGTCCGCGACGAAGCCGAAGCACTCGCGTGCGGCCTTCTCAGAGCCAGGCAGGTTGATGACGAGCACGGGACCGCGCATGGCCGCCGTGGCGCGCGAGAGCATGGCGCGGGGAGTGATACGGCCCGACTCCGCGCGGATGTGCTCGGCGATGCCGGGCGCGGGACGGTCGCACGCGTTCATGGTCGCCTCGGGCGCGACATCGCGTGGGCCAAAGCCCGTGCCGCCGCATGTCAATATGACCTCGGCGCCGTCCACGTCCGCGATCTCGGCGATCGAGGCGGTCAGCGCCTCGATATCGTCCATGCACACGTGATAGCCCACGACGATCCAGCCGCGCTTCTCGCACAGGTCCATGAGGGCCCGCCCGGCCGTGTCCTCACGCGTGCCTGACGAGCACGAATCGGACGACGTGACGACGCCGATACGGATCTCCGCCACGGCTACTCCTTCCCGAGATGTCCGGCAGCGGAAGCCGGAGAACACGCTGCCCCTGCTTCGGCTGCCTCGCGGGCGCGTTCCTCCGCGAACTCCCTGACCGCCGATTCCGGCGTCCTGTCACACGTTCCGTCCCCGAGCGAGACGACACCGATAGAGTCGCCGACCTTGATCTCGCCCGCTGTGCGGACCACGGCAAAGAGGCCCTCGCGGGGCATGACGCAGTCTCCGGCCTGGTAATAGATGGCGCACTTGGCGTGACAGACCTTGCCGATCTGGCTGATCTCGAGCACGGAGTCGTCTCCGATCGTGATCACCGAGCCGACGGGCAATGCCAGCAGATCTATGCCGGTGGTCGTGATGTTCTCGGCGAAGTCGCCGGCCTTCACGTCGAGACCTTTGGCGACCATCGTGTCGATTGACTCCTGCGCCAGCAGCGAGACCTGGCGATGCCAGTCGCCCATGTGGGCGTCGCCTTCGAAGCCCCGGTCGAACACCAGCGTGCCCGAGACGCCCCGGGTCTTGCGCATGGTCTTGCGTGGTGAGAGGTTCACGGACACGACGGTGCCGTGCATCGGTTCGGTCATCTTGTTGTCTCCTACTCGCGGGTCCACAGGCCGGACGCGCCGCCGGACTTCGTAAGCAGCCTGAGCTGCCCGATCTCCATGCCTCGGTCCACAGCCTTACACATATCATACAAGGTCAACGCGGCCATTCCGGCTGCGGTCAGGGCCTCCATCTCGACCCCGGTCTTGCCGTCCGTCTCCGCCACGGCGGTGATACGGATGCCGCCCTCGCCGGGCTCGAAGTCCACCGCCGCATGGGTGAGCGGCAACGGATGACACAGCGGGATGAGGTCGCTGCACCTCTTGGCAGCCATGATGCCGGCCACGCGCGCCACCGCGATCACGTCACCTTTGGGAGCGCGGCCTTCGACGATCATCGCGAGCGTCTCGGGCTTCATGGCGATGAACGCCTCGGCCTCGGCGCGGCGGTGCGTGACGTCCTTGCCCGCCACATCGACCATGCGCGCGCGCCCTCTCGCGTCAACGTGCGACAAGCCCTGCTCGGCACTCTTCGGCACGATCGCTCAGCCTCCGATCTGGGACATGCGCCGCAGCGTGCCGATGCGCATGTCGTGGTTCTCAGGTTTGATGGCCAGCGCGTGACGGATCAGCGCGCGCACGTCCTCGTCACTACCTTCCCGAAGGACGGCGGTGGCGTCGAGCTCATCGTCGGAGAACAGGCACGTTCGAAGGCGGCCGTCCGCCGTGAGACGCAGGCGGTTGCACTCCGCGCAGAAGTGATGCGACAGAGGCGAGATGACGCCGATGGTGCCGGCCGCGCCGGGGAACCGGTAGTAGCGGGCGGGCCCCCATCCGCCGGGGGCGCCATCGACGCTCACGGCTTCGAGGGTCCCGAGTCCAGCCGCCGCGCCTTCGGTCATCAGTCGCTGAAGGATCTCGTCGGTGGGAACGGTGTCCTCCACTGTCCAGCCGCCGGCCTCGCTGGTGCATCCCGAACCGCCGGCGTCGTCGCCGCCGACAGGCATGTACTCGATGAAGCGAACGTGGATCGGGCGGTCGAATGTCATCTTCGCGAAGCCGAGAAGGTCCTGGTCGAGGCGGCGGACCACGACCACGTTGATCTTGATCGGGTCGAAGCCGGCCTCGAACGCCGCTTCGAGCCCGGCGAGCGCGTCGGCGAGCTTACCGCCGCGGGTGACGGAGGCATACACGTCCGGATCCAGCGTGTCGAGTGAGATGTTGACGCGTGTGAGACCGGCCGCGGCGAGCTCCCCCGCCATCCTGGGCAGGAGCGTCGCGTTGGTGGTGAGCGCGATGGCCTCGATCCCGGTCATCTCGCGGAGCCGGCGGATGTGGTCGACGATGCCCTTGCGCACGAGCGGCTCGCCACCCGTCAGGCGGATCTTGGAGATGCCTTCGTGGACCGCGGATGCCGCGAACCTCTCGATCTCCTCGAACGTGAGGATGTCGGCCTGTGGCTTCCACTCCACACCTTCGGGCGGCATGCAGTACACGCAGCGCAGGTTGCAGCGGTCCGTCACGGAGATGCGCAGGTAGTCGATCCTTCGGCCGAAGGAGTCGGTGGCCACGGCGCTACACCTCCCCTTCGAGACGGGAGACCGATGAGGCGACGTCGCTGTGCCGCGCCGCGGGCAGGAACGTCTTCTCTATGAGTGCGGCGAGGTCGTCGGCGTCGTCCAGCCCGAAGACCGGTACATCGCCCACGTCGTGAGACGCGTCGGTCACCAGCGCGAAGAGCTGATCCGGCTCGCAGATGAGCTCGTCGGAGCGGGCGGCGCGCACGACCTCGATGCGGACGTCGCCCGCGCGCTTGAAGCCCTCCGTCAGCAGTATGTCGACGTCGGGGCCCGCGGCTTCCACGAGCTCGTCGAGCGTGCGCTCCGCTTCGACTCTCCGCACCAGCCCGAACTTGTCGGGGGCGCTGATCATGGTGACGATGGCCCCGGCCCGGGCATGACGCCACGAGTCCTTGCCGGGGATGTCGATGTCGAAGTCGTGCACGTGGTGCTTCACGGTGGCCACGCGCCATCCGCGCGCGGTGAGCGCGCGGATGAGGCCTTCCATGAGCGTCGTCTTGCCGGAGTCGGACTTGCCGACCACCGAGACGACCGGGATGCGGGTTTCCATATGCCTACGATGTCCTGTCGGGTGTTCGATCGACCGGGCTGCCGGGCCCGGCCCGCCTCGCTTCGCTGCTAGAAGCAGCCGAGGTCGCAGTTCTTCACCTTGACGCCGAGCGAGTCGGCAGCCGCGCCGGCCACCTTGTACGGAACGTCGTGGTCCTCGGCGAGCTTGCGCAGGACGGGGCAGGTGATGCGCCCGTCGACGGCCTTCGCGGCCACGGCGTCCATCAACTCGGGGGTGACCCGCTCGAGCCAGCGGGGGTCGGTCTCCTTCGGGGCTCCGGTCACGGTGTGCCCTCCTCCATATCGAGTCGTATGCATGTCACTTCGGTCCCCTTCGCGAAGACGGAGTCGCCCTCGGGCAGGGAGATGAGACAGTTGGCGCGATGCATCGCGGTCAGCATCGCGGAGGATTGCGCGCCCGACAGTGACACCGAGTAGACGCCGGCGCTGTCACGGACGACGCGGCCGCGCATGAAGTAGCGGCGGTCGGACTTCTTGCGCACGTCTTCGCCCAGGATCGCCTGCGTGCGAGGACGGAACAGTTCGGTGAAGCCGCGCATCCGCCTGATCGACGGGCGGACGAACAGCTCGAACCCCACCATCGTCGAGGTCGGGTTGCCCGGCAGCCCGAAGAAGGGCGTGGAGCCGATGGTGCCATAGGTCTGCGGCGCGCCGGGGCGCATGGCGACCTTCCAGAAGTCCATCTGGCCGATCTCCTCGAGGACGTCGCGGACCACGTCGTAGTCGCCCATGGATACGCCGCCCGTGCTGATCATCAGGTCGTAGTCCGGAGCGCGGGAGAGCAGGGCGCGGGTGTCGGCCGCGTTGTCGAGCGCTATTCCCAGCATATGCGGGATGCCGCCCGCCGCCTCGACCTGCGCCGCGAGCGACCACGAGTTGGAGTTGCGGATCTTGCCGGGACCGGGCTCGCTCGCGATGTCGACGAGCTCGTCGCCAGTGGAGACGATCGCCACGTTCGGGCGGCGGTAGACCTCGACCTCGATGGCCCCGAGGGCCGCGAGCAGACCGACGCCCGCCGGCGTGACGATCTCACCGGCGGACATGACGATCTCGCCGACCCGCACGTCCTCGCCGCGGAGGCGGATATGGTCACCCATGCGAGCGGGCCTGCCGATAGCCACCGTGCCGCCCGTGCTGCCGTTCATGTCGAGCGAGGTCGTGTTCTCCACCATCACGATGGCGTCGGCGCCGCGCGGGACAGGAGCGCCGGTCATGATGCGCGACGCCTCGCCCGGCCCGACCGTCGCACGCGGCATTGCGCCCGCGGCGATGTGGTCCACGACGCGCAGGACGACAGGTGCGTCTTCGCTCGCTCCGAGCGTGTCGGCAGCGCGGAGGGCGTAGCCGTCCATGGCGGAGTTGTCGAACGGCGCCACGTCGATGTCGGAGGTGATGTCCGCCGCGAGCACACATCCGAGCGCCTCGAGCGTCAGGACGCGCTTCGGGTCGAGGCGGCGGATACGGGCCAGGACCTGCTCCTGGGCTTGTTCGACCGGGATCACGTGCGATCGTCCTCCCCTGCGGGTCCGTCCGCTTCTCGTATGCGGGCTGGATGCGTGTAGACGGTCAGCCCGCCGCCGCGTGCATACCCCGCCACGGTGATGCCGAGCTCGTCGGCGATCTGGGCG
>JANYJF010000015.1 GCA_025361885.1 Coriobacteriia bacterium | reverse complement strand
GCGCTGTCCGACCCGTGATTGACAATCTGGGAGCCTGAGATGGTTCCGCCGACGCCTGCCGACGAGGTCAACGTGTACTGGTTGATTGCGAAGGTGGCCGCGATCGTGTGATCCGCGGTGACCGCGGTGAACTTGTGGGTGCTCACGGCGCCGATCGAGGTGCCGTCAACGAGGACGTCCGCAACGTGGTAGCCGGTGCTCGGCGTCACCGTGAAGTTGGCGCTGTCCGAGCCGTGGTTGACGACCTGGGAGCCTGAGATGGTTCCGCCGGCTCCGGCTGACGAAGTCAGCGTGTACTGGTTGATCTCGAACAACGCGGAAATCGTGTGGCTCGACGTGACGTTCGTGAACTTGTAGAAGTTCAGCATGCCCATGGACGTGCCGTCCACGAGCACGTCTTTGACGTGGTAGCCGGTGCTCGGCGTCACCGTGAAGTCGGCGCTGTCCGACCCGTGGTTGACGATTTGCGCCGCCGAGATGACGCCGCCCGCACCCGCCGACGAGCTCAGCGTGTACTGGTTGATCGCGAACGTGGCCGCAATGGTGTGACCCGACGTGACGTTCGTGAACTGGTAGGAGCTCACGGCGCCCACGGATGTGCCATCAACGCGGACGTCCGCGATGTGATAGCCGGTGACCGGCGCGATATCGAAGGTGAAGCCATCGCCGCTGGTGAGGGTCTGGGGCGTCGCCGGCGAGATCGAGCCGCCGGCCCCCGCGCTGGGAGTGATTGTGTATGTGGGCGGGGGGTACGTCCCGCGCAAGACCCACTCGGGATCGCCGAGCAGCGTGCCGTCCAGCCCGTCCGGGCCTGAGTCGAGCGCCGCGGTGCCCGCCCCGTCGTCGAAGTGCCACAGGCCGATCGTCGAGCCGTCCGACTGGAGGAGTTGCGCTGGAGTGAACGTGTCGGTGTATCGCACGGAGCTCGACAGGCGCACCTCGTCGATCTTCGCATCACCGAGCATGGTCCACGTGCCCGCAGGCTTCGCGGCGTTGAAGGTCACGCCGGCGGTGCTGCTGTTCGCGCTCCCGAAGGCGTAAGGCTGGGACGCCTTGAGCACGCCGTCCACGTAGATGCGCAGTTCCTGCGTGGCTGGGTCCAGCACGCCCGCGACATGATGCCACGTGCCGACCGGAAGCGTGCCCCACGTGGTCGACGCCTGGACGTAGCCGGCGTCGCCCGGCGTCCGCACGTAGAAGCTCACCCGTCCGTCAGCGGTGTAGTAGAGCGTCCAGCTGAGCTGCGGGCCCATCCAGCGAGCTGCGATGATCGAGTCCGCCTGGAGCGCGTCGACCTGGACCCATGCGTCGACCGTCATGGCTCCGGGCGAGTTCATGGCAGGCGAGTACGCCACCTCGACCAGGTCATCGACATGGTCGAAGGCCAGAGCCGTGTTCTGCGAGCCAGCGGGTGGCGCGACCGGCGTCGCTGTGAACTGGGTCGATGCGACCGACTCGTTGCCGACCTTGTCGACGGCCTTCAGTGTGTAGAAGTACGGAGTGCCGTTGGTGAGTCCGGAGTCGTGGTACTGCGTCGCGTTCACGTTGTCCGCGACGAGCGTTCCGAGGGTGCCCGAGGCTGTGGACCTATAGACATGCGAGTGCGAGAAGTCGATGTCTGTGGGGTTGGTCCACGAGACTTGGATGGTGCCGCCGGTCAGTCCGTGGGTCGCTGAGACCGCTGTCGGCGCGGCGGGCGGCGTCGTGTCCACCACGCCGGCGGGCCACGAGACCTTGACGTTCGAAGCCGTGCCGACGCGCACCTTGAGCGCGGTGCCCGCGACCTTCCAGGCGGAGCTCGGAACGCCGTTCAGCGTGACTTGGACGTCGGGGATGAGCGCGGCGTCGATGCCCGGTGGCACCACGTCGATGGTGGTGTCCGGGTCGGTGCCGCCGGAGAGCGTCGTGACCGACTCCACGCGGCCGCCTACGAGCGACGCGCTCGAGCTCACGGACACCTTGTCGCGCAGCAGCCACCAGTCGCGGATGCGCAGCGCGTCGGTGAACCAGACGTCGCCCTTGGCCTGAGCAGTGGCGAGCAGCGGCTCGAGGCTATCAGGGTTCGACGTGTACGGGTGCCCGTACACGTTGATGAGCGCTCCGAGGCCGTAGTAGAAGTCGACGATCGCGGGCATGTCGGCCGTCGGCATCTGCTCCATGCGCGAGCGGGCATCCGGGTTCGACGCGCTGCTGGGAAGCCAGTTGACCGTCGGGACCTGCAGGACGCTGTAGTGCTTGCCGGGCGTGGTCATCGACAGCGTGAAGTGCGGGAACGGCCCGAGGTTCTGCTCGCCCGCGGTCTTGATACCTTCCTGCTCGAGAACCTGGAACGAGCGGTCCAGGATGCACTGGTATTTGGGCGCCACCCAGTTGCCGGTGCGCTTGCCTGTCCAGCTCTGCAGGGTGTCGAACGAGTTTCGGATGTTTGTCGCCGCGGTGGCCGCGTCGGGAGCTGCGTCCGGGCCTTCGTGGACCGTGCTGTGCGAGCCTATGTTGGAGCCGCGACGGTCCAGTTCCGTGACCCAAGCTCCGCCATCGCCCGACTCGGTGACGGCGTCGATGTTGATGTAGTACTGGCTATTCAGGCCGTGCGCGCTCTCGATCTGGCTGAGCTTGTCCACTGCGCCAGGGTAGAAGTCGCAGTCCCAGCGCGTCTGGAGCGCGGCGCGGTACGGGTAGCGCCATGCCGACAGGCGCGTGAGCGGAACGCCGGCGTTCTCGAACGCGCCCTCGATGGCCCTGCGGATGAACAGATACTCGTTGGTGGCCGGCGCGTAGCCGCCCCATCCGGCCAGCGGCGCCATCTCCGCTTGGTAGATGAAGCGGCCGGCGCCGAAGTTCTTGGATGTGAGCAGGGGAGCGCTGCTCGCGGACCCGGCCAGCTGCGGAATGGTGGCCAGGACAGTCGCTGGATACTGAGAGGTGAGTCGGGTGGCCCACACGCGATGAAGACCCGTCTCGATGGTGAGCATGAGCGCGGGATCCGAGTCGAATCGCCGCGCCAGAGGCCAGGCCAGGTCCTGACCGTCGGGTAGGTCGCGCACGAGGGCGTCGTTGGAGGTGCGGCGGATCGTGTTCGCGTCGTCCCACGACCACGTGGCGCCGGTCGGGGAGACGTGTGTCCCCGCGCTCTCGATGCCCATCTCGGCGGCCAGGCCGGACTGCACGCCCCCGTCGGCGGCAGTGCGGAACGTCCCATCGGGCCGCCTGGTGAAGGCCGAGCCGCCGGCGTAGACGTAGCCGCCGGCCGTCGCGTACGCGGACAGCGCCGCAAGCTCGGTGTCGGACACGGACTCGGACATCAGGCTGAAGACGATCGGGTAGCGGGGCGCGCCGGTGTCCAGCAGGGCGCCGGACTCGATCTGCGCGTCGGTGACCTCCACGAAGGGGGTGCCGTCGGCGCGAAGGGTCTCCTCGAGCATGGTGTAGACCATGGAGTACGTGAAGGCGTCGTTGTACCAGCCCAGCACATCGGAGCCGGATGCGGCCACGCCGGGGGCCGAGTGCAGGGCGTTCGTGTACTCGGACACGTGAACGGCGACCACCGCCTGCGTGGGCACGACAGGTGATTGGGCCGCGAGGGCTGCTGACGGTGTGATCGGGACCATGGCCGTCACCAGGGCGAGCACCAACCCTGCGGCGACCGTTCGTCTTGTGAGCCTACTTGCCTTCATCGCACGCTTCCCCCGTCTGCTCGCGTGATGCTATCGGTGCGTGCTACCTGAGACTCCCCGTGATATCGACAGCGTCCAGTCCGACCGTGTAGCCGCTGGACGCCGCATTCCTGCGGCCCGTGTACCGGATCGTGAGCGTGTGGTTCGCGTCGGCCAGGCCGGAGGCGCTCCAGACCTTGACCTGTGGGACGTAGCGGGTCGCCGAGTACAGATCGACGTCGACCGGAGCGCCACCGTCGAGCGTCACCTGCGCGATGCCGTGCGTGCTGTCCTTCGCGGTCACATAGCCGATCGCCGTGCCGCGGAACGGGATCGTGACGTAGCTGCCGCTCGTCGCGGTCTGGCGAAGTGAGCCCCCCGAGTAGGTCGTGCGCGACGACGTGCTCCACGCTCCCGTGAACAGGATCCGGCTGTCGGTCTGCTCGAATCGCAGGGTCGGGTAGACGAGCGTGCCCACCACGTCCAATGCGTCGAGACCTACGCTGTAGCCGGTCGAGGCGGCGTTGCGCCTGCCGGTGCGCCGGATGGTGAGCGTGTGCTCGCCGTCGGCCAGGCCGGATGCGCCCCACACCCTGACCTGAGAGACGTAGCGGGTCGCCGAGTACAGGTCGACGTCCACCGGGGTGCCGCCGTCCAGCGTGACCTGCGCGATGCCATAGGTGCTGTCCGTGGCGGTGATGTAGTCGATGGAGGTGCCGCTGAAGCGGATCGTGGCGACGCCTCCGTTGGTGTTCGTGCTGGCGAGCGTTCCACCGGAGAACGTGGTGCGGGAGACGGGACTCCACGTGCCTTGGAAGGCGATGTGCCCGTCGGTCTGCTCGAATCGCGTCGCCGGGTTGTGCGGCGCGAATGTCGCCGCGATCGTGTGGCTCGCGGTCACATTGTTGAATGTGTAGCTGGTGACTGCTCCCGCGGACGAACCGTCGACGAGCACGTCGGCCACGTGGTAGCCGGTCGTGGCGGTGATCGCGAAGGAGACGGAGCCGCCGCTGGCGACCGTCTGCGGTCCTGTCGGTGTGATGGCGCCACCGGCGCCGGCGCTCGGCGTGATGGTGTAGGTGGCTGCGGGCGGAGGAGGTGGCGGGGGTGGCGGGTTGGTCCCTCGCACGAACCACCCGGGATCGCCGAGCAGCGTGCCGCTGAGGCCGTACGGGCCCGAGTCGAGCGCGGTGGCGCCCGCTCCCTCGTCGAAGTGCCACAGCCCGATGGTCGCGCCGTCGGACGCGAACGAGTCCGACGGAGTGAACGAGCCCGTGTAGCGAGCGGAGCCCGACAGCCGGACTTCGTCGATGCGGACGTCACCCAGCGCGCTCCAGACACCGCCAATCTTGGCGGCGTTGATGCTGAGGCCCGCCGTGCTGCTGTTGGCGCCCGGATACGGGTATGCCGCCGAAGTCGCGAGCGTGCCGTCCACGTAGACGCGGAGCTGCTGTGCCGCCGGGTCGACGACGCCTGCCACATGGTGCCATGCGCCGAGGGTCAGTGTGTTCATGTCGGTCTTGGCCTGGACGTAGCCTGTGTCGCCGGGGGTCCTCACGTAGAACAGGACGCGCCCGTCGCTCTGGTAGTACAGCGTCCAGCTCAGCTGAGCGTCGTTCCAGCGGCTGGCCAGCATCGGTTCGCCGAGAATGGCGTCAGCGTAGACCCAGGCCTCGACCGTCAGCGCGCCCGGGGCGTTCATCACCGGCGAGTACGGCACGCTGACCAAGTCGTCGGCGTGGTCGAAGGCCAGAGCCACGTTCTGCACTCCGGGAGGCGGAGCCACAGGTGTCGCGCTTACCTGGGCCGAGGAGACGGACTCGTTGCCCACCCGGTCGGCGGCCCGCAGCGTGTAGTAGTAGTTGGTGCCGTTGGTCAGCCCCTTGTCGGTGTACTGCTGCCCGACGACGCTGTCCGCCACGAGTGTCCCCACGGCTCCCGACACGGTCGATCGATACACGTGCACGTGGGAGAAGTCCGGGTTGGAGGGATCGGCCCACGCCAGCGAGATGGCCCCGCCCATCGGCGACGGTGTCGCGACCACGGCGGTCGGCGGGTCGGGCGGCGTGGTGTCGACGGCGCCGGCCGTCCATGAGACAACGACGGTCGCGGCCCGTCCCACGCGGATCTTGAACGCCGAGCCGGCGATCTTGAACGCCGTGCTGGGAACCCCGTCGAGCGTGACCTGCACATCCGGGATGGAGACGGCGTCAACGCCCGGCGGCACCACGTCGATGGTAGTGTCCGGGTCGGTCGCGCCGGTCAGGGTCGTGATCGACTGGACCCGGTCGCCCGCGCGCGAGGCGGTGGAGCTGACGGACACCTTGTCGCGGAGCAGCCACCAATCGCGGATGCCGGGGGCGTCCGTGAACCACACGTCGCCCTTCGACTGCGCCCTGTCCAGGAACGAAGGGAGCCTGTCCAGGTTCCAGCCGAATGGGTGGCCGTAGACGTTGATGACGCCGCCGAGGCCGTAGTAGAAGTCCACGATGTCCGGCATGTCCGCGATGGGCATCTGCTCCATGCGCGAGCGCGCGTCCGCGTCCGTGGCGCTGCTCGGTAGCCACTTCGCCGTCGGGATCTGCAGCACGTCGTAGTGCTTGCCCGGTGTGGTCATCGACAGCGTGAAGTGGGGGAACGGCCCGAAGTTCTGCTCGCCCGCGGTCTTGACGCCCACCTGCTCGAGCACTTGGAACGAGCTGTCCTTGATGCACTGGTAGGCGGGAGCGACCCAGTTGCCGGTCCGCTTGCCGGTCCAGCTCTGCAGGCTGTCGAGCGAGGAGCTGATGTTGGAGGCTGCGGTGGCGGCGTCCGGCGCGACGTCGGGTCCTTCGTGGACGTTGCTGTGGCTGCCGATGATCGCACCGCGCTGGGCGAGCGCTTGCACCCATCCGCCCGCGTCGTCGACCTGCGACGTGTTGATGTAGTACTGGCTCTTGAAGCCGTGGGCGACCTCGATCTGGCTGAGCTTGTCGACCGCGCCGGGGTAGAAGTCGCAGTCCCAGCGCATCTGCAGCGCCGCGCGGTACGGGTAGCGCCACGCGGACAGGCGCGCGAGCGGAACGCCGGAGGCGTCGAACGCGGCCTCGATCGCCCTGCGGATGAACAGGTACTCATATGTGTCCGGCGCGTAGCCGCCCCATCCCGCCAGGGGCGCCATCTCCGCCTGATAGATGAACCGGCCGCTCCCGAAGGTCTTGGAGGCGAGCAGGGGAGCGCCGCCTGCCGTCGCGGCGAGCCGCGGCATGGTGGCCAGCGCTGTGGCCGGGCCTACGGCGGTGGGCCGGGTGACCCACACCGGGTGCCATCCCTCGTCGACGGTGAGCATGAGCGCGGTGTTCGAGTCGAAGCGCCGCGGCAGCGGCCACGACAGGTCCTGGCCGCTCGTGAGCTCGCCGACCATCGGGTCGTTGGACACGCGACGGATCACGTTCGTGTTGTCCCACGACCACGTGGTGCCGGAGCGCGGACTTGCGACGGAGGCCGCGCTCTCAAGTCCCATCTCGGCGGCCAGGCCGGACTGCACGCCGCCGCCCGGGGCGGTCCGGAACGTGCCGTCGGGCCGCCTGGTGAAGGCCGACCCGCCGACGTAGACGTAGCCGCCGGCCGCGGCATACGCGCTCAGCGCCGCGAGCTCGGCGTCGGAGGCCGCCTCGGACATGAGGCTGAAGACGATCGGGTAGAGGGGGACGCCGCCGCTGAGCAAGGCGCCACCGGCGATGTCGGCGTCGGTGACCTCCACGAACGGAGTGCCGTCGGCGCGCAGGGACTCCTCGAGCATGGTGTAGACCATGGAGTACGTGTAGGCGTCGTGGTACCAGCCCATCGCGTCGCTGCCGGGGGCGGCCACGCCGGGCGTCGAATGCAGGGCGCGCGTGTACTCGGACACGTGAACGGCCACGACGGCTCGCATGGGCGCTGGCGGGGACTGGGCGGCCGCAGCGCCGGCCGGGGTCAGCGGCACGAGCCCGACCGCGAGCGCCATCGCCAGCGCGATAGCCGTCGCGCGCTTCGTGACAGTCACGTACACGGTCGCCCTGCGCTTGCTGCTCATCTTCCTCGCCTGCCTATTTCTGCTCCGCGAACCACTGGTACGGCCGGGCGAAGAAGCCCGGCTCGCACGTCAGATCCGATACCTCTGTGAGCGTCCGCGCGGGGTTGCCCGCCACGACCGCTCCGTCCGGCACATCGTGGGTGACCACCGAGCCCGCGCCCACCAGGGCCCCCGCCCCGACGACGACACCCGGAAGGATCGTGCTGTTGGCGCCGATGCGCGCCCCCGCTCGCACGACCGGTCCGCCCCGGCACTCCCGGTAGCGGGGGCACGGCGGATGCGGGTCGTCCGCGAAGACCACGTGCGGCCCGATCCACGCGTCTGCCTCGACCGTCACGAGCTCCAGGAAGCATCCGGTGTGGATGCGCACGCGGTCGCCGATCCGGTTGCCGTACTCGAGCACCGTGTTGGTGCCGATGCTCACGTCGTCGCCCAGGACGTTGTCCTCGCGGATGCTCACGCCCTGGCCCGTCTGGAACCGCTCGCCGCAGGAGACGCCGGCGTAGATGGTCGTGAAGGGACGGACGGTGCTATCCGCCCCGATGCGAGTGACGGCGTCGAAGGCGACGGCGTCGCTCGACAGCTTGCCGAGCACGCACGGCTCCTCGACTACGCACCGTGCGCCCAAGTACACTCGGCCGCGGATGATGGGGGAGCCGATGTCGGTGGTCCTGATGTCCACGTCTTCCCTGGTCCTTCTTCGTGAGTCTGGCTTAGGCGGGCAGCGCGATATTGAGCTGTCCCGGTGAAGACGGGTAGATCGGCACGGGCGACCGGTCGCCGTGGCGCCGGTCGTAGTTGGCTGGGTCGCGGATATAGTTGCCGTTCTGCTGGAGTGACAGCTCCGCGCGCTCGAGAGCACGCACGACCCGCAGGCCGCTGCGGCCGTCCGTCTTGGGCGTGGCGCCGGTCCCGCAGCATTCGATGAAGTGCCGTGCCTCGGCGCCGAGCGGCTCGATGGCCGGCAGGTGCGGCGACACGATGTCACCAGTCCGGTAGGAGAGCTGGAACTCACCGAACGAGGTGTGGTCGCCGACCCGCACCCCGTGGTCGAAGATCTTGACCTTCTCGACAGCCTCGGTGTCGTCGTACATCAGCATCTTCTTGCTGCCCACCACGAGCGTGCGGCGCAACTTGATGGGGGACAGCCACGACAGTTGCATCTCCACCATGGTCCCGGACGGGAACGACATGGTGATGAAGGCCACGTCGGGGTTGCAGTACTGGACGCATTGACGGCCCATCGCCTGGATGTGCATGGGCTCCTCGCCCAGCCAGTCGAACACGATCGAGAAGTCGTGGGGCGCCAGGTCCCAGATCACACTGACGTCCTTCTGGTGCAGGCCCAGGTTGACGCGGCTCGAGGTGATGAAGTAGATGTCGCCGAGCTCCCCGGAGTCGATGATCTCTTTGATCTTGTTCACCGGCGGGCTGTACTCGAACGTGTGGCCCACCATGAGCGTCAGGCCACGCGAGTCTGCCAGGTGCACGAGTTGCTCGGCCTCCCGCACGCTCGAGGTCATCGGCTTCTCCACGAACACGTGCTTGCCGGCCATCAGCGCCTCGGCGGCGAGTGCGTAGTGCGTCGAGATGGGTGTCGCGATGAGCACCGCATCGACCTCGCTGTCGCGCAGGATGTCCATGTGGTCCACGGTGACGTCCACGCACGGGTAGAGCGTTTTCGCCTTCGCGATCTTGGCCGCGTCCCTGTCGCACACCCACTTGACGCTCGCGTCCGGCGACGTCATGTAGTTGCGCAGCAGGTTCGGCCCCCAATAGCCGTACCCGATCAGCCCGACGACCAGCTTCCTCTCCATGACTACCAAGCCCCCTTGCGGTCGAACAGGACGAAGACGGTGCGCCACAGGATCCATAGATCCATCGCAAGCGTCCGTGTCTCCGCGTACTCGATGTCCAGCTCGATCATGCGATCGAACGTGGTCTTGGAACGGCCGGACACCTGCCACAGCCCGGTCATCCCCGGTATGGCCCCCAGACGCCTCCGCTGCCACGGGGTGTACAGCTCCACCTCGTAGTCCAGCGGCGGGCGCGGCCCCACCAGCGACATCTCGCCGCGCAGCACGTTGATCAGCTGTGGCAGTTCGTCGATGCTCGTGCGGCGCAGGATGCGACCCACGCGAGTGACGCGCGGGTCGTTCTCGATCTTGAAGGCGCCGCTCTCTCCGCGAAGCTCGTCGGAGCCCCCGCGGATGAGCTGCGTGACGTAGGAGCGGTGGCTCTCGCAGTCGTTGTCGACCGCCATGGTCCGGAACTTGTAGAACATGAAGGGCACGCCGTCGCGACCGACCCGCTGCTGCTTGAAGATCGCCAGTCCGGGCGAGTCGAGCCGGATCAGCGCGGTCACCACGGCGAAGAGCGGCGAGAGCGCCACGAGCCCGAACGCGGACCCGATGACGTCCAGGACTCGCTTGGCCGCAACGGACGCTGGACCGTGCTCCGCCGGTCGTGAGACGGGCCGCCACTTGGCACGAGCGCCCGACTGCGCGATGGAGCGGCCGGGGACGAGTTCGCGCAGGAAGTCATGCATAGGCCACCTCCGCCACCTGCGCCGCCACGCTCAGCACCTCGTCGGTGGTGAGGTAGGGATACATCGGCAGCGACACGATCTCGCGGGCCGCCCGCTCCGCCACGGGGAACTCGCCGGGGACGTAGCCGCACGCGGCGAAGGCCGGCTCCAGGTGCAGCGGCACCGCGTAGTGGATGCCTGTCTGTATCCCGCGAGCGCCCAGGGCGGCTCTCAGGGCGTCCCGCTCCTTGGCACGGACCACGTAGAGGTGATAGACGTGCGTGGCCCCGCGGGCCGCGAACGGCGTCACCACGCCGCTGTCGGAAAGGGCTCCGTCGTACAGGTGAGCGGCTTCGATGCGCCGAGCGTTCCAGTCGTCGAGGTGGGGGAGTTTGGCTCGCAGCATGGCGGCCTGCAATCCGTGGAGGCGGCTGCACCAGCCGGACTCGACGTGCAGCCGGCTGTCGTCCTCGCCATGGTTGCGCAGCGACCTCACCCTCATGGCGATCGACTCGTCGTCGGTCGTGACCATGCCGCCATCACCGAGGGCGCCGAGGTTCTTGCTCGGGTAGAAGCTGAAGCACCCTGCGTCGCCGGCCGCGCCGGCGGTGTTGCCGTTGAGCCGCGCTCCGTGCGCCTGGCACGCGTCCTCGACGACCTTGAGGTCGTGCCTGCGTGCCAGCGCGCGCACGTGGTCCATGTCGACGCACTGCCCGTAGAGGTGCACCGGGACTATCGCGCGGGTCCGGTCGGTGATCGCGGCCTCGACCGCTTGTAGGTCCATCAGGTACGTCTCGGCATCGATGTCGACGAAGACCGGCTCGGCTCCGCACATCCCGATGGCCTCGGCTGTGGCCGCGAACGTGTTGACGGCGGTGATCACCTCATCGCCTTCGCCGACGCCACTCGCGCGGAGGGCGAAATGGAGCGCGTCGGTGCCGGATCCGACCCCGACGGCGTAGCGGGTCCCGACGTAGGCGGCGAACTCCTGCTCGAACGCGTCGACCTCCTCGCCGAGCGTGAAGCTGCCGCGGTCCATCACACGCTCGAACGCGGCACTGAGTGCCGGCTCGGCTGCGGAGTGCTGTCTCGCCAGGTCCACGAACGGGACGGCGGCTCTCAGGGCCGCGGAACCGACGCCCTGCGCAAGCATAGCCATGCGACGAGCCCCCTAACTGTGCTGAGCGGAGTCGCTGTCCGCGAGTCCACGGATCAGGTCGATGAGTTGGGTGTCCGCGTCCGTCTTCTGCAGGAACGCCCGGGCGCCGGCCTCGAGCGAGCGGCGCTCGGTCTCGACGGAGCGGTGGGCGGTGATCGCGACGACCTTGACCTGAGGGTGCGTGGCCGACAGGACGCGCGTCGCCTCGAAGCCGTCCATGCCGGTCATGTACAGGTCCATCAGGACGACGTCGGGCGACAAGGCGTCGGTCATCGCGACCGCCTCCTGGCCGCTCGCCGCCCTCCCGACGAGAAGCATGTCCGAGTGCACGGCAACGAAACGTCCCAGGACGGTGCCGAAGCTCTCGTTGTCGTCCGCGACCAGTACGCGTGTCTGTCGCATATCCGCACCAACACTCCCCCCGTGCGCAGGCCACATCCCCTGAGGGAAGTCTGCCCGCGCGGAAGCTCGTCTCAGCCGGACGATGGGATGGTTCGGACTGGCCGAAGGAGCGGAAGAAGACCTGATCGAAAGGTCGGGTCTCTAAACGGCTCCACTGCGGTGAGCTGCGGCGATGGCCTCGCTGCGGCTGCGAAGTCCGAGTTTGGCGAGGAGGTTGTGCACGTGGAACTTGACCGTGTGCTGCGAGATGAACAGCGCCGCGGCGATCTCGGCGTTCGACAGGCCCTCTGTGAGCGCCCGCCACACCTCGCGCTCGCGATCCGTCAGCTCCGACGTGCCGCCGCGCCCGCTCTGGGCCCGCAGCGAGGAGACGAGCCGGGTGGACGCCTCGGCCGACAGCGGGGTCTGGCCTCGGGCGACGCCCCGCACGGCTGCGATGAGCTCGCGCGGCGAGGCGGACTTGGTGAGGTAGCCGCTTGCGCCGCCGTCGATGGCCAGACTGACGGAGGGACCGTCGCACTGGCACGAGTACATGATGACTCTGGTGTCGGGGTTCGAGGCTTTCAG
>JANYJF010000070.1 GCA_025361885.1 Coriobacteriia bacterium | reverse complement strand
TCGATGCATTCGTCGCCACCGAGGACGAGCGTGCGGCCCGCCGCGGAGTGGGTGACCGCCAGCGGGTCGGCTTTGCCGGCAGACGCGAACGGCGTGAGCACCGCGGACCCGGGGGCGTAGGACCGGACGTTCTCCATGAACGCCCGCGACATCTGCTCGGAGTGCACGAGCCCGGGCACGTGCGGACACACGATGAGCGCCGCGCCGTCCTCGCTCGCCTCCTGGCACAGCGAGAGCAGCGCCGCGAGGTCCATGCGCTCGTGCGCCCGCAGGCGGTGCTGGACGGTCGCGATCCTCACAAGACCCCTTCCGGGTGACGGCCCGAGAGTCGGCTTGGTCTACTCGTCGGTATCCTTCGCGGTCGTGCGCTTGCGGGCCGGACTCTTCGCGGTCGCCTTCTTGGCCGGTGTCGCCTTCTTGGCCGCTGTGGCCTTCGTCGCCGTAGTCGACTTCTTCTTCGCGACCGGCGCCTTCTTCGCGGCGGTCTTCTTCGCCGGTGTCACCTTCTTGGCTGCCGCTCCGGCGCGAGCCCCCCTGCCCCGGCCGTATGTGGTAGGAGCGGGCCGGGCCGGGCACTCGGGGTCGATGCAGATCTTCCACGGCCCCTTCTTAGTATGCACGATGACCTTGGGGGCTCCGCAAGCCTCGCAGTTCTCTTCGGTCGGTTCGATGTCGCCGGACTGCGGCAGCGGGTACGTGGTCTTGCACTCGGGGTAGTTGGAGCAGCGCACGTAGCGGTTGCCGACCTGGGAGTAGACGACCTCCAGGTCGCCGCCGCATACCTTGCAGCCGCCCTTGCGGATCATGATCGCGGGTCCCTGCTTCGTGGGGCACACGGGGCTCAGGCACATCACACGCGGCCGCTTCTTGAACTGGATGATCTTGACCTGCGGCGAGCCGCACACCTCGCACATCTCCTCGACCGCGGCGTACTTCGCGTTCTTGGGCAACGGGTAGGTCACATCGCAGTCCGGATAGCCGGAGCAGCCCACGAAGCTCGAGCGCGTCTTGGGCGAGAACTTGATGAGCAGGTCGTGGCCGGACTTCGGGCAGACACCGACCTTCGCGTCCTCGTCCATGGCGGTCTTGAGCGTCTCCCCGACTTCCCGAGCGATGGGGACGAGTGCGTCCATCACCTCGGCGAGCAACTTGCGCGAGTGCCCGACCACGCGTACCCGGCTGTCGGCGGCGCGCGTGATGGCGTCCATCTCCTCCTCGAGCTCCTTCGTCATCTCAGGGGAGGTGATGCGCCCAGCATACTTGGAGAGCGCTTCGATCACGGTGATGCCCTTGCGCGTGGGCTCGAGCGGGTCATTGGCGGCGTACTTGCGCTCCACCAGCCCCGCGATGATGTCGTGCCGAGTGGACTTGGTGCCGAGCCCCAGCTTCTCCATCTCCTGGATGAGCTTGCCCTGGCTGAAGCGCGCCGGCGGCTGCGTGAACTTGTCGGCCATGTCCGCGCCAAGGAAATCGACGCTCTCGCCGGTCGCGAGCGCCGGCAGCTCATCGTCCTTCTTCACTCCGTACGGGTAGATCTCGCGGAACCCGGCCTTGACGGTCACGTCGCCCTTGGCCACGAACCGCTCGCCGGCCACGTCGATGTCCACGCGCGTGCCCTCGACGATCGCCGGGCCCGACAGCGTGGCCATGAACCGCCGCGCGACCATGTTGTAGAGCTTCAGCGCCTGACCGTCGAGGCGGTCGGAATCGGCCGCTCCAGTCGGGTGTATCGGCGGGTGGTCGGTCGTCTCCTTGGCGCCGCGCGTGGGCTTGAGCGCGCCCGCCGCCAGCAGACGACCCGCGTACTCGTGGTACGCGGGCACCGCGGCGAGCTCCTTGAGGATCTCGACCAAGTCGAGGCTGGCCGGGTACACCGTGTTGTCGACACGGGGGTAGGACAGGAGTCCGTCCATGTACAGTGACTCGGCCACGCGCATGGTCTGCGCCGGCGTCATGCCCTCGTTGGCTGCGGCCGCCATCAGCGATGTGGTGTTGAACGGGATCGGGGCGGCCTGCTGGCGGGTCGCCTTCTTGACCTCGCCGATGGTGCCGGACGTCGCCTTGGCGACGGCGTCCATGGCTGCGCGGGCGGTCGCCTCGGATGTGAATCGGTCGGTCGCGTGCCCGGCGGAGAACTCAGCGGCGCCAGCCTCCGCGTCCTTGCGGAACGCCCCGCGGACGGTCCAGTACGCCTCCGGCACGAACGCCTGCCGTTCGCGCTCGCGGTCGACGAGGATCTTGAGCGTAGGCGTCTGCACGCGCCCGGCGGACAGCACGTCGCCGTACGGCCTGCGGGTGATGAGCTGGTTGGCCAGCGTCAGGTAGCGCGTGAGCACCGCGCCCCAGACCAGGTCGATGTCCTGACGGGCCTCGCCGGCCTGCGCGAGGTCCTCGGAGATGACGCCGGGCTCGGCGAAGGCGCGGTCTATCTCGCCCTTGGTGATGGCCGAGAACCGCACGCGAGAGACCGGCACCTTCGGGTTGGCCTTGACGACGATGTCACGCACGTCCGCGCCGATGAGCTCGCCCTCGCGGTCGAAGTCGGTGGCGATTATCACGTCCCCGGCTTCCTTCGCCAGCTTGGCGACGGAGCGGATGATGCCCTTCTCGGCCGGCGCCTTGAGCACGTCGGCCTGCACGAGCTCGGCCAGGTCCTCGAGCTTCCACTTGGAGAACCCCTCGGGGAAGTCGACGGACATGATGTGGCCCTTGAGGCCGATGCTGACCCAGTCCTGCTGATCGGCGCCGCGGAACCGGTAGACCGGCGTGGTGTACACCTTGTCGGCTTTGGGCTTGCCCACCGCCAGGATCTCGGCGATGCGCTTCGCGGCTATGTTCTTCTCGGAGATGACCAATCGCATGTGGTGTTCTCGAATCGCGATAGATGGATGTATGGGCGAAGCAGGTGCGTGTTCGTGCGGGGGGCGTCAGGCGAAGCCGATCTCGGCCGCCCTGGCCTGCATGGCGGCCAATGATAGCGCGAGGAACTCTTCCCGGGTCAAACCGATATCCGAACACGTGTCCATCTGTTCGCGGCTGGCGCCCCGGGCGAACGCCTTCTCCTTCCACCGCTTCAGCAGGCTCTTGACCTGCACCGCATGGATGTCCTTATCGGGGCGGACGAGCGCCGCGGCCACGATGAACCCGGTGGTGGGATCGGCGGCATACAGCGCGCGGTCCATGAGCGACTCGATGGGTGCTTTCTCCGCATGCGCGAGGATGGCGTGCACGATATCGGCGTCGACGCGGCCATCGAGCAGCTCCGCGGTCACGAGGCCGTGGCGGGAAGGGTCCTCACCGGTCTCGCCGTAGTCCAAGTCGTGCAGCAAACCGGCCAGCGCCCAACGCTCGACGTCGGCCTCCGGCAGCCCAAAGCGGTGCGCCAAAGCCGCCATGATGCACTCCACGGCCACGCTGTGGTTCACGAGATTGTCGGCCTTGATGCGCTCCCGCACCTCGGCGAACGCCGCTGCCCGCTCCATCGCTTTCGCCCCCTGACGGTCGAAGATACGCGTTCCATAGTAGGGGGCGCTGTCAAGCCCGGACAACGGCCGAGGACGTGCGAGGGCTGCGGCGCGAGTGCCGGACGGTCGGCCGCGGGACCTAGCGGGCGGCCTCGATGCGGGCGCCCAGCCACTCCGCCCAGGCATCCACGCCGTCGCCTTTGGTAGCCGCGATCGTGAAGATCGGGGCCGCGCCGTTGAGCTTGGCGACAGCGGAGCGGAACGCGCGTTCGTCGAAGTCGAACACGCTGAGCGTGTCGTACTTGTTGAGGATGACCGCCTGCGATATCGCGAAGATCCGCGGGTACTTCAGGGGCTTGTCGTCGCCCTCGGGGACCGAGAGGATCATGACCTTGGCGTTCTCGCCCAGGTCGAACTCGGTCGGGCACACCAGGTTCCCGACGTTCTCGATGATGATGAGATCGAGATCGTCGAGGGGAAGGGCGTCGAGGGCGCGCGAGATCATGCGGCTCTCCAGGTGGCAGGCGCCGCCGGTGTTGATCTGGACCGCGGGGATGCCGTGGGCCTTGACCTTCTCGGCGTCCACCTTGCTCGCGATGTCGCCTTCGATCACCGCGATGCGGTACCGGTCGCGCAGCGCGGCGATCGTCGCCAGGATCGTGGAGGTCTTGCCTGCGCCGGGGCTAGCCATGAGGTCGACGACGTACACGCCGGCCGCGGCCAGTCGCGCGCGGTTCTCGGCGGCCAGAGCGTCGTTCTTCTCGAGTATCGGGCGGCTCAGGTCGAGCTCCACGACGGGACTCCTTCTACTTTGGGTCGGGGCCGGGATCGGGATCCGGGACGTCCACGTCGGCGCCGGAGATGACGAGCTCGTCGCCCCCGAGGACCTCGCACAGGAAGCTACCGCATGCGGTGCAGCGGCGGTCGTAGGCGTCGTGCGAGAACTCCTCGCCACACGTCAGGCACCGCGACGATGCCGGAACAACCGTGATCTCGAGCGCCCCGCCCTCGGCGATGGTGCCCAGGGACAGCGCCTCGAACGCGAACTCGAGCGCGTCGGGAACGATCCCGGTCAGCTCGCCGATGGTCAACCGGATCGAGTTGACGCGTGTGGCACCGGCGTCGGAGGCGGCGGCCAGCGTCGACTCCAGCACCTCGGCCATGATGCCCATCTCATGCATGGGCTCAGTAGCCCCCCGCCTCGGCGGCCTGGCGCTTGATCCGCTTGCCCAACGCGACACGCACGAGCAGCATGCTCGACTCGTACAGGACGATCAGTACCGCGGCAAACGACGCGATCGTCACCCAGTTCCAGTCAGGCGGTATGAACGCCGCCAGCATGACGATCACCAGGTAGACGGTCCGCCAGTTCTTGCGCAGGGTCTCGTACGGCAGGACCCGGAAGTAGACGAGGTAGAACACGAGCACCGGCGTCTGGAACGCCAGCCCGAAGATGAGCAGCAGGAACTCCACCACCGTCACCACGTCGTTCGCCGTCGGCATGAACGTGATGAATCCGGCGCCCTGCTGCGCGAGCCATCCGAAGCTCGCCGTGAGCATGAACCTGTACGAGAACGCCACACCCGCCACGAACAGAACAACCATCGCGGCGAAGGTGGGCACGACCCACTTGCGTTCCTTGGGTTTGAGCGCGGGCAGCATGAACGCGAGGAACTGCCAGGTGATGACGGGGCTGAGCGCCACGAGCGACGCCCAAGCAGCGAGGCTGAAGCGCACGTTCATCGCTCCGAGCACCTCGGTCGTGATCGGGTTGATCGTCAGCGACCCTCGCACCGGGGCGATCAGGAAGTCGAACACCGGCTGCACGAAGAAGTAAAGAGCGGCCGTACAGACCGCGAAAAGGAAGATGACGATGAGCGCCCGTCGCCGGAATTCGGCAAGGTGCTCGAGGAATGGCATTCGCGCGGGTCCGATGGGCATGGTGTCGTGAGGATCGCCGCTCGCGCGGCCTACTCCTCGTCCTCCTCGTCCTCGTCCGTCGCGATCACGTCTGCCAATCGCTTGGCCGGCTTGACGGACACGGGAGCCGTCCCCGCCTCGGCGGCGCCTGCCGCTTCGGCCTCGACCGTCTCATTCTCGCCGGCATCAGCGTCAGCCTCGACGGAGCCGGAAGGCTTCACGTCGTCGCCGTAGATCTCCTCACCGCGTGCCTTCGCTTGCTCTTCGGCCTTCACTTTCCAGTCGGCCTTGTAGATCTCGGCACGCACGGTGGAGTCCATCAGGTCCTTGTATTTGCTGAATTCGCGCATGAAGCGACCCATCAAACGCGCCATCTGCGGGATCTTGTCGGGCCCGAAGAGCAGAAGCGCGATGACCAGGACCAGGACTATCTTGCCGCCGGAGAGGGTGAACACGCCTAGATGCTCCGTGCCTGGTCCATGGTGGCGAAGATCGGGAAGACCTTGTCCAGCCCCGTGATCCGGAAGATCTTGAGTATCTGCTCGACAGTGCACACTATGTGCATCTCGCTACCCTGCTCGCGCAGGCGGCGCAACGCTCCCACCAGCACACCAAGACCGGAGCTGTCGATGAAGCCGACCTGGTCGAGGTCGACGATCATCAAGCCGCATCCGTCCCCAGCGGCCTGGACGAGGCGCTCCCTGAGGATCGGCGATGTGTACACATCGACCTCACCTGTTATCGTGACGACGCAGGCGGCGTCCTCGCGTGCTATTCCCACATCGAGTTCCACTTCGAGTACGGTCCTCTCACTTGGGTGTGCCGGGGACCTATTGTAGCGCCGAGCGCTCCCGAACGCCCACCCGTTTGGGGTACATACCGTACACTACCAGGCCGCACCGGCATGTGAGCGAGGATGGCAATGGCGATAGCAATCGATCTTGTCCAGGACGACAACCGCTGGACCCTGACTGTCAGCGGAGAACTCGACTACAGCGAGTGCTCGTCGTTCAGGATGCACATCGACCGGATCCTGAAGGCGAACCCCAAGGAGACGATCGTCGACCTGTCCGGCCTCGAGTACTTGGATAGCTCCGGTCTGGGCCTGCTGCTCAGCCTTTCCCGTGAGTACGCGGCACAGGGCGGACGCCTCGTGCTCATCACCAACGAGGCCGTGGACTCGATCCTCGACCTCACGCGCCTCGCCGGGATCTTCTCGATCGCTGGGAACACGCAAGAAGCCGCCCAGATGCTCGGCGACTCTCCCGCGTGAACCCCTGCGCGTGATTGGTCGCGTTACTTCGCGGCCTTCAGCTCAGTGATGTAGGCGTTCGCGTCCTTCACGAACTCACCCGCCGGCTCGAGCTTCACGTACTGCTGGAACGCGGCGATAGCCTTCTCCTTCTGCCCTGCTTGCGCATACGCGCGACCCAGGAAGTAGTGCGGCTGGGAGAACTTGGGGTCGGACCTGGTGACCGCCTCGATAGTCGTGACGGCCAGGGCCGTCTGCCCGCTGTACAGGTAGCACAGACCAAGGTTCACCGCGGGCTCCGACCCGCCGGGCTTGATGACGAGGGCCTTCTTGTACAGCTCGATGGCCAGGGGCCAGTACGCCATGTCGGCACCGCCGGGCCCCTTACCCGAGGCGTCCGCGAGCTTGCTCGCCCATTCCTGATACGTGGCGGCCTGCGCCAGGAGCAGGTCGTAGTTGTTCGGGTCCGCCTCAAGCTTCTTGGCCCCGGCTTCGACGCGCGGCTTGTACGTCGCATCGATGGTGGTCGTGGACGTGGCCGATGCCTGCTGTCCCGTAGTGGCAGCCCCTACAGTCGGCGCGGGATTGTTGTTCTGAACGAGCAGGGGAAGGAACGTGAGCGCGCCCAGACCGAAGAGCAGCGCCAACGCGAGGATGATCGCGAGAGTCTTGACCCAGGGCTTGCTTCGGGACTTGTCGATGGCCATGTGGTTCCTCCTGCGGATGGATGTGCGAGCAGCGGGCCCGGACCCCGCGTCGGGGATGCCGGGCCCGCGTACCGAGCGGCTTTGTTACGGGGCCGGCGTCCCGGTAGCGCCGGTCGCGCCACCGACAGCCGGGTGGCCGGAAGGAAGACCCTTCTGGATCTGCTCGGGGGTCAGCTGGCCGGGGTTGGTGGTCGCTCCGCCGGTGGTACCGGTGCCGGTGGTGCCCGCACCGATGGCGCCGGTGCCGGTGATCGCCGGGGTCTGGCTCTGCATGCCGCCACCGATCAGAAAGCCCACGATCACGCCCACGAGCAGGCCGATGACCACGAGCAGAGAGACGATCGGCATGCTCATGGACTGGTCCATGAAGCCGCCGGAGGGGACGGGTGTGTGCACAGCGTCCTTGGCCGGGGCGTTCTTGGCGGGGGACTTGGAAGAGGAGACGGACGGCTTGCTGCTGCCCGATGCGGAGGTCTTGCCCGGGGCCGCCTTGGCGGACTTGGTGGACTTGGTGGGCTTGGGTTCGTCGTCGTCGAAGAAGAAGTCCTGATCGCTCACGTGTCGATACCTCCTGGCCTGTGTACACGGCCTTGTTGTCCGTGCTGTCCCGGCGACCCTGACGGGCCGCAACTCGGCGCATTATATCACGCGCTTCAGCAGCAAACGCCTCGCCACTCGGCAGGGAAGCGACCGCGCCGCAACGCGTCAGGCGCGCAGCTTGACCCGGATCTCGCCGGCCCGTGCCAAGGCGCGCTCGGCGTCGATCGTCAGATGTTCGCCGTGGTCGTACAGGATGTGTCCCGCCACCATCGTCATGACCACGTTCTGCGCATTCGCCGAGTGGACCAGCACGCTCGCCGGGTCCCGGGTCGGGACCTGATGGCTGTCTGACAGGTCCACCGCGATGATATCCGCCTGCTTGCCGGTCTCGAGCGAACCGATGCGCTCCCCGGCTCGGACGGCAAGCGCGCCTTCAAGTGTGGCCATGCGAACGAACCGCTCGGCCGTGAAGAACTCGGCCGCTCCCGTGACACCACGCTGGAGCAGCAGCCCGATGCGCATCTCGTCGAACATGTCGACGGTGTTGTTGGAAGCCGGAGAATCGGTGCCCATACCGATCCGCAGCCCGCGTTTCAGCAGCTGGCGAAGCGGGGCGATGCCCATCCCAAGCTTCGCGTTGCAACGCGGGCAGTGCGCGACGGACACGTCGTTCTCGGCGAGGATCTCCATGTCCATCTCGTCGACCTGGACGCAATGGACGGCCAGCAGGTTCGGGACCGCGTACAGGCCCCACTGCTGGACGTACTTCACGGGGCTGACGCCCGTGGGCATCCATGCAAGGTCGTTCCAGCCCGACTGCTCCCGGAAGTCCTGCGCCAGCGAGGAGGACCCGTACTTCACGAAGTCGAACTCGTCGTGGCTACCCGCCAGGTGTATTGCTGTCGGGAGGTTCCGCTCGATCGCCAATTCGGCCGCGGCCTGGAACAGCGTCGGATGGCATGTGTAGGGTGAGTGCGGCGCAATGCCCACGCGAAGAAGGGGATCGCTGGCGCGACCCTGCCAGTCCTCGATGTCCTCGCGGGCTGCGGCAAGCCGGTCGTGGACCTTGGACTTGTCCATGGTCGAGACTTCGCGGTACACGATTCCGCCGAGGCCCGCGGAGGCCGCCGCCTTGAGCGAGGCGCCGGAGTTGGTGATGTCTGCTATCGAGGTGATGCCGGAGGCGATGGACTCCATGGCGCCCAGGTACGCGGAATCCTCCCAGTCTTCGCGAGTCAGGTTGCGCTCCAGCTTGCTGACCTGCATCTTCCAACCGGTGTACGGGAGATCGTCGACGATGCCGCGGAACACGTGGAACTCGAGATGGGTGTGCAGGTCCACGAAGCCGGGCATGAGGGCCGCGACCCCGAAGTCCCGGCCGAGCTCGCCCGGATAGCGCTGCTCCAGCTCGACGCGTGTCCCGACATCCACGATAGCTCCGTCGCGCACCAAGACGGCACCGTCCTCGATGCACGGCTGGGAGACGGGGAGGACGTACTTGGCGGTCAGGAGCATGTGTGGCCTCCGGGCTGCACGGGTCGCCCGCGGATCGGGGCGAGTTCGATGGTGGGAAGAGTATAGGCCATGCCCGCTCGGCGGTATGCCGCGCGCCTCGCCTACTTCATCGCGAGATGGACCGCCACGACGCCGAACGTCATGTTGCGCCACGTCACCTCGCGAAAGCCCGCCGCTCGCAACTCGTCCGCGAGGGCGTCCTGCGGCGGGAACAGGCGGATCGAGTCGTTGAGGTACTGGTATGCCGCCCTCTCACCGGAGATCAGGCCACCGACGAACGGGACGAACGTGCGGATATACCAGTGGTAGACCCATCGGAACGGTGCGAAGGGCGGCGTCGTGAACTCGAGGATCAGGTAGCGCCCCCCAGGCCTGAGCACTCGCAGGACCTCCCGGAAGTTCGCGGCCCGGTCCGGCATGTTGCGCACACCAAAACCGACGGTCACCACGTCGAACGACTCGTCCGGAAGCGTCAGCCGCTGTGCGTCCTCGACTTGGAACGATATCCGGGTCGGACCTCCATACGCGGCGGCTTTCGGCTTCGCGATCTCCAGCATCTCGGGCACGAAGTCGGTGGAGAGCACTTCGGCTGGGCGGCCGCGACGCGCGAGCGCGAGCGTGAGATCGCCTGTGCCGGCCGCGAGGTCGAGCACGCGGCTGTCCGGCGTCAGCTCGGCCATCGCGACGGTGCGTCGGCGCCAGCTCTCGTCGGTTCCGAAGCTGATGAGGCGGTTGAGCAGGTCGTAGGTCGGCGCGATCTTGGAGAACACGCTCTGGACCTTCTGTGTGGTGGCTTGGCCGGGCGCCGGCTGGCGCGTGGACTCTGGGCCGCGGAAGGCGTCCTTGTTCGCGTCGCTCATACGGCTCGGGTCCTGTCCTCGAGGGGGTTCGGGATCATCGGGGGGACCGGCTCATCGATGCGACGGAACCGCCGCCGTCCGAACAGGATCGCGAGGTTCTCGGTGAACCACAGAGCGATGACGTTCAGCACCACCTTGGCTGTCAGGTGCGCGGGCCAGTTCAGCTCGCTCTTCTCGCAGACCGTGGACTCGTTGAGTCTGTCGATCTCGTGCTTGAAGTCCGCGAGCGCGGCGGGACGCTCCGAGACGGGGCCCGCCATGATCTCGTCGATGCGGGCCATGGCGACCCGCGCCTGCGCGATGCGGTGCTCGGTGGTCTCGGCCACGTCGGCGGCTATCGCGCCGACATCGGCCTTCACCCGGTTGAGTCCGACCGCGGCGTCGTAGGTGGCGTCGACGATCTCGCCGCGCGTCATCGCGTCGGAGTCGTAGTTCATGATGTGCCGCCACGACGGCTGGATGAGCAGCTGGCGATGCTCCTCGAGGGTGCGTGCGTGTAGCGTGTAGCCATACGCATCGGGGTTGTCGAAGACTTTGGAACCGGGATCGAGGAACGGCGCCATGGGCGAGATGAAGGGCAGTAGCCGCGTGTCGTTGCCCGTGCGCTCGTACAGGCCACGCACGTATTCCGGCGTCTCGAGAACCGACTCGTAGGTCTGCGTGGGTATCCCGGTCATGAAGTACAGGTCGAACCGCTTGCAGCCGTGACGCAGCGCCTGGCGGATCGACTCCTCGACCGACTCCATCGTGTAGTGCTTGCCGAACGCCGCACGTACGTCGTCGTCATGGCTCTCGACGGAGATCTCGACGGAGTAGTCGTGGAGGTTCTCGTCCAGGAACGCGTAGAAGTCCTCGCCCGGCGGCCGGAAGAACTCGAAGCCTATCGGGTTCTTCAGGTCGATCTTGCGAAGACCCTTCACGAACCGCTCGACGTAGTCCGGCCCGGCCTGCAGGAAGTCGTTGAGCACGAAGATCGGGCCCGGGATGAACTTCTGGATGTGCTCGATGTCCCTCACGAGCAGGTCCGGGTCTCGGAATGCGAGCTTGCGCCGCCCGAAGTGCTCCCGGAACGCTGCGGCGGAGCCGCCGCAGGTCACGCAGTCATGGGTGCACCCGCGACTCGTCAGAGAAGCGCACACCGGGTAACTGAGCCAGTCCTTGAACGGCACAAAGCTCATCATGTCGCGGGTCCGGATGACCGCGCGCATGTTGAACGAGTAGTCGAGCGAGATGGCGTCCATGGTATCCGGTACCCACGACAGGTCGTTGACCGTCACGGAGCCGTCGGGCGCCTTCCACGTGAGGTTCGGGACGTCAGCGACCGAACCGCCGGCGCGCAGGGCCTCGATCAGCCTTCGCATGGGCTCCTCGGTGGAGTCGCCCCGCATCACGTAGTCGACGCAGTCGTAGCCGATGAGCTCCTCGTGGAAGATGGTCGACGACAGCCCGCCGAAGATGACCGGCGTGCCGGGATGGAGGCGCTTGCAGATCCGCGCGATCTCGATCGAGCCGTGGGCGTGCGGCAGCCAGTGCAGGTCGATTCCGAACGCCACTGGATCCATGGCGCCGATGGCACGCTCCACGTCGAAGCCGGGCCTGTTGAGCATCAGCACGGCGAGGTTGACGATCTTGACGTTGAGGCCGTGGCGCTCGAGGTACTCGGCCATCGTGGTGAAGCCGAGCGGGTACATCTCGAACACCGGCGTCGAAGGCACCATGTCCGACACGGGCCCGAACATGATCGAGCGCTCGCGGAAGTCGTAGACGGACGGCGCGTGCAGCAGGACGAGATCGGCCCGGGACATGCGTGTCCTTTCGGGTTCTGCGAGGACAAGAAGGGGCCGGCGGACTGCACCGGCGGATGCGCGCCTTCCATCCTCGACGCGCGTGGTCGGGAGTATAGCATGCGACGTGCCGTGATCCGTGCTTGGAGCGTGCTCGATGACCGCGCTCTCGACCCGGCCTTGCGCGTGGTGCCGGGACTCGTGCTGCCGCGGAATGGCTGCCACTGACCGCCGATCGCGAAGACCCGTACCTGTCGGTCGCGAATGCGGGCGACTCGACATGACCAGGAGGGGCCCCGCCGATCGGCGAGGCCCCTCCTGGTCATCCGGCGGCTGTCAGCTGACAGCGGATCGACGCGAGACCTAGGGCGTCTTGATCGAGCCCCTGACGTGGCAGTTGGAGCAGAACGTGGGGTTGTGGCACTGGAAGCATGCGTTGGCGCCTTGCGTCCGCACGACTTCGAAGTGCTGATCGATCCACGGGCGCTTGGGATCACGGCCTTTGTGGTGGCAGTTGTTGCAGAATGCGAGGTTCTTCGCATCCTCCGCGCTCGTCGCGTGGCAGTTCGCACAGACGGCGGCCTTCGCCTTGCCCTGAGGTCCATGCGTCTTGATGAAGTCCTTCGGGTGCGGCATCTCGGTGCCGTGGCACGCGGTGCAGAAGGTCTCCTTGTCGTGGCACGTCTCGCAGTAGCCGACCTGGCTCGACCTGCGCATCGCCGGGCCTTCGGGGGTCGTCTCCTTGGATCCTGCCAGGGCCGCGCTGGCCTCCTCGGCCTTGAGTTCCGCGACACGCTCCTCGTCCGCGATCGCGAGTTTGGCGTGGCCCTTTGAGGCGCCGTAGCGCTGGTAGAACCCGGGCTCAAGGTGATTGGCCGGCTTGAGGTTGAACGTCCGGGGGTGGCAGGCGGAGCAGGCGCCCGGGGCGGAGCCACCCTTGAGGGCGTGACACCGGAAGCACGCCGTCATCTTCATGAAGTCCTGATGGGCGCGGTTGCCCGCCAGCTTCAGCTTCAGCCCGGTCTCGTTGTGCGCGACCCGGTTGTGGCAGGTGGCACAGCTGACGTTCTTATCAGCGTGGATCTTGTGGTCGATGATGATGCCGCGCGACGGTGACACCTTGCGGTTGGTCGAGTGGCACTGCGTGCACTGTTTCGAGCCCATCTCGGCGTGGTTCACCGCGAGCTCGGAACCGCCGTTGAGTGGCAGCTCGAAGTTGCCCGAGACCGTGAGGACGAGCTCGCCGGCCGCCTTCGCCTTGGCAAGCAGGAACGTGATCGTGTCCGCGTCGACTGGCTCGTGGCACGCCATGCAAGAGACCTCGGAGTGAGAAGAACGCTCGTAGGCGCTGATCGTGTCGTCCTGCACCTTGTGGCACGACTGGGCGCAGAAGAAGCGCGTGGACGTGCCGATGATGCCCACTGCCAGGAAGAAGGCGGCGAAGGCCAGGACCACGACCCCGGTCCAGATGATGGCGCGCGGACGACGCCGGGGGTCGCGAAAGGCTGCGAAGGAGAGCTTGACCATGGGCGTACGACTCCCGGTGTCAGTAGGTCTTGCCGACGTCAGTGTGGCACTGGATGCATCTGCCGTCGAACGGATACGCGAAGTTCCGGAGCATGAAGTTCAGCGTCGTGCCGTGCGGACCGTGGCACGTCGAGGTGCAGGTGAGCGGCCCGTTCTTGACGCGGTCGTAGTAGTTCGGGGTGTACGGATGCGTGTTCGGGTGGTCGATCCAGCCGTGGCAGTCCAGACACACCTGCGGGTTGGCCTTCTTGAGCAGCGGCTTGAACGGCGAGCCGTGTGGGGTGTGGCAGTCCCAGCACGCGAGGTTCCGGTGCTTCGAGACATCATAGGTGTGCTGGATGGCGACCTTGTGGCACCGGTAGCAGAACGAGTTGCCGGCGCCCTTGATCAGGAACCCGTAGTCCGAGGCGTGCGGGTCATGACAGTCGGCGCAACCGATGACGGTCCCCACCGGATGGTGGCTCGGCTGCAGGAAGTCGTCCCGGATCGTGGGATGGCATCGGTAGCACAGCGATGGCTGCGAATCGATCAGCAGCTTCGTGAAGTCGGACCCGTGAGGCTCATGACAGCCGGTGCAATCGCCGTTCGCGAACGGCGCGTGCTGGACAGCCTTGTTGCTCAGGGACGCGACCGTCGGATGGCACGTGAAGCACAGTGACCTCTGGTCGGTGACCAGGATGCCCTTGTAGTCGGAGGCGTGCGGGTTGTGGCAGGTCAGGCACCAGAGGTTCGCTGCCGGTGGATGCGTGTTCGCACGGTTGAGCTCGCGTCCGATCGGGTGGCACGTGACGCACAACTGGCGCTCGTCGACTTTGATGAGGGCGCGATAGTTGGAGGCGTGAGGATTGTGGCAGCTCGTGCAGTACCCTCTGGCGAAGGGAGCATGCTGGAAGGCCATGTTCTTGGACGGCCCGAGGTTGCCGTGACACATCCAGCACAGCTCCTGCTCGGACATGACCAGCGTGGAGGTCGGCCCTTTCTCACGCGTGACGGGCGAGGTGGTCGTCTTCGTGGTGCCCGATGTCTCTACGCGTGTGGCGGGGCCGGCGCCTATCTGGTAGGCGAGCCGAAGCGGCAGCCATTCGAGCAGCGTGCTGAGCCGCTGCCATCGCTCGGAGGGACCGGTGACGGTCTTCTGGACGACCTCGCGCCCGTGCGTCGTGTGACACGTGGTGCACCGCTGCTTCAGGAACGGCTGGTGGACGTACGCCTTGGTCATGTCGGGAATGAGCTCAGTGTGACACTGGAGGCACTCGAGGTTGCGAACGATGAAGGCGCGGTTCGCCGGGGGAGTCCTGATCCATACGTCCACGATGGTCGTCACCGCACATAGGAGCAGCAGGAGCACGAGAATGAGGCCGAGCGCCAACCGCGAACGCCGGTCGATGCCCCCCTCTTCACCATGCTCGATCTGGTCCGCGTCGATTGTGACGCCGTCGTCTGGCAACGAACCCTCCCGGCGCTGTGCTTGCGAGGCACACTTCGAGACTTGCGCACCCTCGGACGGCGGCCTCTGCGCGTCCTGAGTCAGTCTAACATGGCCGGCGCGTACGATGAACGGAGATTGTCGGCGCGATCGGAGCGCTCGTGCATGACACCGGAGTGAGCCGTTGGGCCCACTCCGGTGTCATGCACGTCGTGTCTTGGGGATCCGCTACTGAGCGAACACGCGGAACTCCACGATCCGGAAGTAGCTGCCGCCACCGCGTCTGGTGCAGCTGACGCGCACGTAGCGCGCCTGTCGGGCGGTGAACGTCACGGTCTTGCTACCGGATGTCCCGCTGGTCGTGCTGTAGACCTGCGTCCAATTGGATCCGTCTGTGGACGTGGACACCGACCAGTTCGCGGCATAGTTGCTGCCTTCCCAGACCACGTCGACCTTGGAGACGCTGGTCGAAGATCCGAGGTCCACGCGGAGCCACTCATTGGCGCTGTAGCTGCTCGCGCTGGTCTCCCAGAAGGTGGCCAGATCGCCGTCGCCGGCCTTGGCAGGCGTGTGCGACGAGTCCGAGTAGCGGGATGCGGTGAAGGTCTTGCCGAGAGCCAGGTTCGAGGGGGCCGCCAGGAGCGCGACGTTGGCCGTGCTGGTACCGCCGCTGCTCACTACGACCGAGAGCGTCTGCGAGGCAAAGCCCGTCGCGGAGAACGTCACGGAGTACGTGCCCGCCGTCAGGCTGCTGATGGTGTACTTGCCCGAGGCATCCGTGGTGGTGCTGGGCCCGCCGGAGACCGCCACGGTCGCGCCGCCGACAGCCGCGCCGCCGCTGGAGTTGGTGACCGTGCCAGTGAGAGTGCCCGGGGGCGGTGCGAGAGCCAGCGCGAACGTCACCGACGTCATCTGGTTGGCGTTGACCGTGGCGCTCTTCGACTGGGCGACGTAACCCGCCTTGGTGGCGGTCACGCTGAACGCGCCAGTCGGGACCTTGCCGAACGAGAAGGCGCCCGTTACGTCGGTGGTGGCGCTACGGCCGTCGGTCGTGGTGATAGCCACACCCGAGAGAGCCGCGCCGCCCACAGCGGTGACCGTGCCGGACAGAGTGCCGGTAAGGGCCAGTGTGCTGGGCCAGGGGTTGGAGATGGAGGAACCGTGGTCCGAGCAGCCCGCGGCACAATCGGACTCGCTCCACCCTGAGGTCGTGTGGTTCTTCAGGCTGATGCCCTTGAGCCTCGTCGACGCGTAGGGCGCCGGGTCGGTCGTGTAGGCGAGCATGCGCGGCAGGCGCCACCCGTGCGGCACGCTCGTGTGGCACGAGACGCAGGTGGCGTCATCGTGGTCGCCCTCATTGTGGACTTGGTTCGACCCGCCGAGATGGCACTTAGCGCAGATCACGTTCGACGGGTTGATCGACCCGCTGCGGATCGTCGCCGTGTGATAGTCAGCGGCGTAGGCCGGGTCCATGTTGACGGTGACCGCGGAACCGTGCGGGCCGGCCGCCGTGCCCGAGAACGTGTGGCACTTGTCACAAGTCACGACGGAGTCCATGGCCATGCCAGACCCGCTCTTGAACATCGAGGTGGCGCTCGGTAGCGACCACGTGTACGTCGTGCCCTTGATCAAGAAGGTCGAGCGCATCCCAGGCAACGAACTGTTGACGCGATGGACGCTGCCGTTCTCGGGGATGAACTCGGTCGCATTCTGGGCCGCATGGCGGTCCTTGCCGTTCACGGCCGGGTGGCACGCGTCACAGGTGCGGTCGTGCGTGGCGATGGCGTTCTTTACCGCCGTATTTGTGGAGCTGTGGCATGTGGCGCACGAGTAGCCGAGCTTCGCGTGCTCGTCATCGAGGTACGTGAAGTGGCAGCCCTTGCAGCCCGGGTCGATGAGGCCGGCCGTGTCATGCGCGGAGTGGTGGTTGCCAGTGACTCCGGGGTGGCACGTGGCGCACGCCGTTGAGGTCGGAACGACGTTCGGGCCCGTGTGGCATGCCGGGCAGCCACCGCCGGCCAGGTTCTTGTGGATGACGGAGACGTCGGTGATGTTGTGACAGGCGGTCCCGGAGCACGCCGTCGCCGTCGACGCGTGCATCGTGCCCTGGCTGGCGTGCTTGGTCGCGTGGCAGGTGGCGCATGTGTGGTTCCAAGCCGTCGTGAACGCTGCGACCCTGGTGGTATGGCACCGGACGCAGGTCACGGGTCCGGATGTCGTCTTGAAGTGCTCGACCTTCATATCGAGGGAGTGGCACTGCGTGCACCCGGTGTCCGTAGCGAGGTGCGACGCCGCCGGATAGTGGTTAGGGTCGACAGGGCTGTGGTCCGCGTGGCACGAGACACACTCGGCCGTCTTGGTGCGGATGTCTGCGATGCGGCCGGCGTTGTCGTGGCATACCGCGCAGGCGCCCTTCGATGCCTTGGCGTGGACCACTCGGATATCGGCGGTCTTGTGGCAGTCGACGCACGCCTGGCTCGCCGTCGCCGTGTGCTTCGCGCTGATGTCGCCATGCCCCGCATGGCACGAGAAGCAGTCGGTGGAGACGGGTCGGCTCGTCGGTGAGCGGTGGCACACGGCGCAACCGTTATACGTCACACCCGCGACGGTCGTGGTCGCTTTGGAGTGGAGCGCCGTCACGTCGGCGATCGCATGGCAGCCGCTTCCGGCGCACGCAGAGGTGGCGGAGCCGTGAGAAGTAGCGAGAGTGCGGTGGTAGTCTGTCGTCTCCGTCGCGTGGCACGAGGCGCACTCGGCGGTCTTGGTCCGTATGTCGGCGACCCGCGCGGCGTTGTCGTGGCATACGGCGCACGCGCCCTTGGAAGAGGCGGCGTGCAGCGGACGGACATCGCCGACCACATGGCACTGCGAACAGGCCGGGCTGGCCGACGCCGTGTGCTTGGCCGTCAGATCACCGTGGCCGGCGTGGCACGAGTAGCAGTCGCTGCTTGTCGGCTGCTTCGTGGGCGACTGGTGGCAGACCCTGCAACTGGTGAGCGTGGCGCCGGCCACGGTGGTCGTCGCTTTCGAGTGCAGGGCGGCGAGGTCACCGATGACATGGCAGCCGCCACCGGAGCAGGCGGTCTGGGTGGATGTGTGGGCCGTGCCGGTTGTCCTGTGGAAGTCCGACCCTTGGGTGGAGTGACACGATGCGCACTCCGCCGTCTTGCCGGTGATGTCCGCGATCCGCGACGGGTTCGCGTGACACGTGGCGCAGCTCGAGTGCAGGGTGCGCACGTCGATCGTCGCGGCAGCCGCGAAGTGACAGTCGCCGCACGCCAGACTGGCTGCGCTCGACGCGGTATGGCCGCCCTTGTCCGGATGCGTAACACCGTGGCAGGCCGTGCACTTGGCGTCGCCAGCGGTGATCGCCGCCTGGACGACAGGACCGCGCGGCGCCTCGTAGTTGGCGTGGCACACGGCGCAGCCGGACAGGACCTTGCCCGACGGCGTTGTCGTTGTGTAGCCGCCGTTGTGCACGAGCTCGATCTGGCTGCTGTGGCACGGCGAGCAGGGGACTTGCTGCGAGGTCGCATACGTGGATGTGTGCACGGCCGGGATCTGCTTGTGCACCACGTGGCATGCGTCGCAGTTGGTCAGGTGGTTGGTGATCGCGTCACCCACCATGGTGCCCGGCAGGGCCGAATGGCACGTCGCGCACACGAGCGGATGCCCCTGGGAATCGTAGCGGGTCTCGCGGGTGATGTTGCCCGTGGCCGGATCGACCTCGCCGAGATGCTCGGCGACCAGGTTCGAGGTGTGGCAGCCGGTGCAATCACTGGTGGGGGTGCCGCTCTTCGAGCCGGTCCCGTACGCGTAGTGTGGACCGGCGCTGTCGACGAGCAGCGGGCCTGCCCAGTGCTGCCCGAAGTGCCCGGTCGTCTCCGACACGCCGGCGTGACAGTCCGAGCACGCGGTCTTACCCGCGGCGATCGCATCCTTGACCTGCTGGCGCGCGCTGCCGTGGCAGTCGGCGCAGCCGAAGGTGGCCCGCTTCTCCTGATGCGCTCCGAGCAGGTCACGCGTGGTGTGGCAGCCCGCGCCGCCGCAGTTGGCGAGCGTCGAGCTGGTCGTGTGCTTCGCCGCCGAGTATGGGTGGTTCGCCCATGTGAAGTGGCAGACCGTGCAGTCCTTGGTGGCCGGGACGCCCGTGGCGGAGTGGCACACGAGGCACGACGTGCGACCGCTCGCGTCCGTGGCCGTGGCGTGGATGGCGGCCAGGTCGGTGCCGGCGTGGCA
>JANYJF010000057.1 GCA_025361885.1 Coriobacteriia bacterium | reverse complement strand
GTCAGGGTCACGATCACGACTGCCTGGATGATGATCCATTTGCGGGCCCGGATGACGTTCAGGTAGTCGCGGAGTTCCACCGTGTTCCTTACTTCGGTCGCCTGGCTTGCGGTCGGGCGTGGTACCGCCTATTGCTTCTTGAACGTCGTCAGGAATGTGAAGTCGTGACTGTCGATCGTTGACTTGATGAGCACGATCTCGCCCTTAGCGCTATCGCCGGACTTGCCTTTGAGTGTCACGGGCACCGTGACGGTACCGGTGCCGATGGAGGGCGCGCCGAACTCGTAGGTGGTGTACGTGCCGGCCACGATCTCCTTGAGCATCGGCTGGTTGACCGTCTGCTGCGACAGCATGCTGTTGATCACGCCGGTATCGAAGGTCTTGATGCCGGCTTCCTTCATGCCTTCCGCAACATCGAGCACGTCGCTCTCAACGATCTCGGTGCTGCCGGCAGTGCCCACGCCGCCGGCCAGACCGGTCGCGTTGGGGAGGTTCATGCCGCCGATGGCCATGAAGTACCAGGCGTCCGAGCGCTTGACCAGGTACATGACGCCGGGCGCCGAGGTGCCGTCCTTGAAGAACGCCGTCAGGGAGATGGTGGCGGTGCTGTCGGTGGCATCCACGCGGTTGATGACGAAGCGGTTGGCGCTACCGTCGGCCAACCTTGAGAGGTTCTTGCTGGACTCCAGTTGCTCCACGTACATCCGCTTGGCGAGCATCTCATCGACGCCGGCGGGGAGCTTGAACGCGCTGGCGGAAGCGGCCGCTGGGGCTGCGGGCTTGGCGGCGGTGGCGGGCGCGGTGGCGGGCTTGCCGCCGCCGAGGAGACCCATCACGTAGTCCACGCCGCCCACGTACCACAGCGCGGCTCCGAAGACGGCGAGCGCGACAACGGCGATGAGCACGGACCGCAGGAGGTTGCTTTTGTGTCGCGCGTGCCCGGGTGCGCCCGCGGGCGCGCCGGAATCTGTGTCGGACATCGTCTCTCCACCCTGTCGGACCGGACGCCTCACGGCATCCGGCACATCCCCCGGTTGCGGCGCACGCAAAGGAGACGCCGCGGCACCGGGGACGAATATACCATACGTCGGCTTACCGACCGCCCGACTTGAGTGCGGACCCGTTCAGCCATCCATGGAGTGCGGTGCGAGACAGGTCGCTGCTCACGCCCGCTTCGGTGGCCGCCGCGTCGGTCGCGAGGCTCGCGGCGATGCCGCGCTCCAGCTGCGTGCGCACGGTCGCGCGATCTGTGGCGGGCACGTGGGCGAGACCCATCAGCAGGGCCGCGATCCCCTCGCCTTGTATGCGCTGTTCTCCCGCGCTGAAGGAGGTCAGCCTCGTGCCGTCGAACACGTCGAGCGAGGCCGGGAGGGTCACCGTCACGCCCCTCGAGCGGTCGACGGCCGCGGTCCACACGGGCTGGGGCACGGCCACGTACGCGGGCTTGGGCTGGGGCTTGAGCTCGGGCTTGGGCTTGGGCAGCGCCGCTACCACCGCCGCCCCGCCGCCGAACGCATAGGCGTCGCGCAGGCGGTCGAAGCTGGTGCCCGGGATGGCGACCTTGGTGTCGGGATCGACGTCGGTGATCGCTGTCGACGCGTTCTGCGACGCGTTGGAGTCCACGATCGCGACCAGTTGCGCCACCACAGCGCCGTCCGCAGCGGGCGAGGCGATCACCAGGGCGACGTGCGAGGCGTCGTTGCCGCGCGCGAGACCCAGGGATGCCGCGACCCCTCCGCGCGAAGGCGTCGTCCGCAGATACAGCAGCGTCGCGACCGCGACGGCCAGCACCACGACCACGACGATCGAGACCGTGGTCACGGCGCGCCGGAAGGCTTTGTCCCGCCCTTGTTTCACGCTTCCCCCAACCCTTGGATCACCGGTCGCACTCGTCGGCCGTACGTGCTCATCTGCCCAAGTACTGCATGACGCCATTGGCGATGCCCTGCGCCAGCTTCTGCTGATAGGCGTCGGTGACGATCCTGGCGTCCTCAGTCGGGTTCGACAGGAAGCCGCCCTCGATGATCATGGAGGGGACCGTGGCCCAGTTGAGGCCGGTCATGTCGGAGTGTGCCACCGCGCCGCGGTACGGCGCACCGGTGGTTGCGGCGGCAGCATTCCCGATCAGGTTTGCGGCGCGCAGGCTGGCGGCCGTGTATGGGTTGACCCAGGCGTTGCCCTTGCCGTACAGAGTCGAGATGCCACTGGTGCCGGGCGAGCCGTCCACTCCGTCGAAGTGGACGCGCACGAGCAGGGCGGCGTGGGCGCGGTTGGCGATCTGCGCGCGCTCCGCGTTGGAGACATGGACGTTGTTGGTGGTACGGATCATGACCACGGTGATGCCGCGGCTCTGCAAGATGTCGCGGAGCTTGAGACTTGTCAGCAGGGTCAGCTTGTACTCCTCGCGAGGAGTGCTCGCGCCGCTGGCGCCACCGGCGACCTTGGCTTTCACGGTGCTGGAGCCCGGACCGATCGGCTCCGTGCTGCTGTCCCCGTTCTGCTGATGCCCCGGGTCGATAGCAATGACGAGGCCTGTCGGCGCCGCCTGCGTGTTCGCGACGGGCGCCGGAGCGGGCTTGGGGTTGTACGTCAGCGTGATGGTGGTGCCGGACGGGACCTTCGTGCCCTGCGGCGGATCCTGGCTGAGCACGGCGTTGACCGGCGAAGCGGGCGTGTTCTTGCTCGCAACGCGCGTCACGGTCGTGAGGCCGGCGGCCTTGATGACGGTCTCGCCGGTGGTGAGTGGCGTGCCGATGACGTTGGGGACCTCGACCGCGGACGTCGATGAGCTCGACGCGTCGGCC
This sequence comes from Coriobacteriia bacterium, assembly GCA_025361885.1. Classification (GTDB taxonomy): domain Bacteria; phylum Actinomycetota; class Coriobacteriia; order Anaerosomatales; family PALSA-660; genus JANYJF01. The sequence continues at coordinate 42,074 of JANYJF010000057.1, read as the reverse complement.
GTGGGTGTGGTCTCGTCGGTGGCGGGGATCGACGCGGACACCTTGGGCATCGCGTCTTTGGTGACGGGCTTGGCCGACATCGTCTTGACGCCGGATACGGCGAAAGCGACGCCCGCGATCACAGCGACGACGGCGAGTCCCGCCAGCACCGGCAGGAGCCACGGGCGGCGACGGGTGAGCTTGTTGGCTCGTCGTGCTGACCTGCGTGCAGTACTCATGTTCCTCGCGAGTGTCTTTGTTCGCATGGTGGGCCCGGTAGGATTCGAACCTACAACCAAGGGATTATGAGTCCCCTGCTCCACCATTGAGCTACGGGCCCCTGAGGTGCGACCGCTCCGACCTTGTCCGCCACATCGGCACCGCCGGATTCGCACTCGGCGGCCAGAGGGCGCTGGCAAGCGTGTGCAAGTCTACCACTAGGGGCTTTACGCACGCATGCGAAGCAAGCGGCGCGCCGGGATGCCGGTGCGCGCACTGTGCGGGGTCCTGGCGCGCCACAGGCCCGCCCGACCGTCGGGGATACCGGGTGGACTTGCCGCCGCGGGCTGCCCTATAATCCCCACTCGGCGCCACATTCCTCGGTAGCTCAATGGTAGAGCGTTCGGCTGTTAACCGAAATGTTGCAGGTTCGAGTCCTGCCCGAGGAGCCATTTCTCGCATACGGAAGGCCCCCGCACCGCGCGGGGGCCTTCTTGCTTGCCGCGAACACCCCGAAGGTCTCGGAGACCGTCGGACCGCCGGTAAGTCGGGGGTGTTCCTGGACCGTCTGCTCGTTGGGTACGATCGTATCCTTTTGTGATACAGGCAAGGATGGTTGGAGTTCGGTTGGAGACTGGTCCGCAGCTGGACGCAAGCGAGGGATACGATCGTACCCGTCGGCCGGACGGCGGCGAAGAGGCTCAAGGGGTTGGCTGCCGGTTCCGTCAGACGACGGACAGCGGCTTGATCTGCTGGAGTTCGTCCTTGATGGTGACCTGCGCGTCCCACAGATCGACCCCGCGCTGCATGTTCAGCCAGAACTCCGCGGAGTTGCCGAACAACCGAGCGAGCCGAAGAGCCATCTCCGGGCTCACGGCCCGGCGCTCGCGAAGCAGCTCATTGACGGACTGCCGCGAGACGCCGAGCGCCGTCGCGAGTCCGCTGACCGACAGCTCGTATTCGGGGACGAAATCCTCGCGCAGGATCTCGCCCGGGTGGACGGGCCGGCGCTGCAGCGGCCTGGTGTTTGGGATGCTCATCTCTCGCTCACCTCGCTAGTGGTAGTCGCATATCTCGACGTCATAGGCATCGCCGTCTTCGAACCGGAAGCATATGCGGGCGACTGTAGTGCGTCACGTGACGGGCGTCAAACAACGACTGACAGGCGCTAGTGAACGAGTCGTTGCCTTGGCGAATGTGTGCAACTTTGCATTTCGAATGCAAACTTGCACACATTCGGAGAGTGTCGCTACGTCGTGCACCCCGGCGAAGTCGCCGTCGGACTCGGGGACGGCACGCTGGCTCTCCCCCTTCGCGAGCTGTAGGCAAAGCAGCGCCCCGGCCGATGAGGGCCGAGGCGCTGCGACACATACGTTCTTTCCCAGATCCGCCGCTAGTCTATGTAGTCCTTGAGCTTGCCCGACCGCGAGGGATGACGCAGCTTCGACAGCGTCTTGGACTCGATCTGGCGGATGCGCTCGCGGGTGACTCCGAACTCGCGACCGACCTCCTCGAGCGTGCGGGGATGCCCGTCGATGAGCCCGTAGCGCAGCTCGATAACCTTGCGCTCGCGGTCCGGCAGCGTGCGGAGGATGCCGTGCAGCTGCTCCCGCATGACCGAGTCCTCGGCCGCCTCGGGCGGGGCCACGGCGTCGGAGTCCTCGATGAAGTCACCGAGTCTGCCGTCGCCCTCCTCGCCGATCGGGCTATCCAGGCTCGTCGGGGCCTGCGAGATCTTGAGGATCTCCCGCACGCGCTCCGGGGTCATCTCGGCCCGCTCGCCTATCTCCTCTTCCGTGGGCTCGCGCCCGAGTTCCTGGACGAGCGTGCGCTGGATGCGCGTGAGCTGGTTGATCGTCTCGACCATGTGCACCGGGATGCGGATGGTGCGGCCCTGGTCCGCGATCGCGCGGGTGATGGCCTGGCGGATCCACCACGTGGCGTACGTTGAGAACTTGAAGCCTCTGTTGTAGTCGAACTTCTCGACGGCGCGCAGCAGGCCGACACTGCCCTCCTGGATGAGGTCGAGCAGGGACAGCCCGTGGTTGTTGTAGCGCCGTGCGATGGACACCACGAGCCGGAGGTTGGCCGAGGCCATGTGCTTGCGGGCCACCTGGCCGTTCGCCTCGATGCGATGCAGACGGCGCACCTCGGTGGGGTCGAGAGACACGCCGTCGGCCTTGGCCACGTCGAGCGCCGTGGCTGCTGCCGCGCCAGCCTCGACCTTCTTGGCGAGTTCGACCTCTTGGCGGGCGTTGAGCAGCGGCACCCGGCCGATCTCCTTGAGGTATTGCCGGATGGGATCGGGGGCGAGCGAGTTGGCGGTGGCCGCGGCGGCGGTCCGGACGGCCTTTTTGGTCTTCACTGGGGGCATGCGGTTTCTCCATCTTCGGATCGTGAGTTCCTACCGTAGTACTTGTCGTGTGTCACGCCACACCACCGGACTTTCGCCGGCCGGTCGACGATAATTCTTTGGACGGCGAGACCCCCGTGGGTGCGGGGGTCTGGGTCCGTGCTCGCACGTGCTTGCGGGCGGTGCCTCTTACTCCAGGTAATCCTTCAGCTTGCTCGATCGCGACGGGTGCCGCAGCTTGCACAGCGTCTTCGACTCGATCTGCCGGATCCGCTCGCGGGTGACGCCGAACTCCCGTCCGACCTCCTCGAGCGTGCGCGGGTGCCCGTCCACCAGGCCGAACCGTAACTCGATGACCTTGCGCTCACGCTCGGACAGCGAGTCGAGCACGCGACCGAGCTGCGTCTGCAGCATCGAGAAGCTCGCGGCGTCCGGCGGCACGATGGCCTCGGAATCCTCGATGAAGTCTCCCAACTGGGAGTCTTCCTCCTCGCCGATCGGCGTCTCGAGCGACACCGGCTCCTGCGAGATCTTGAGGATCTCGCGGACCCGCTCAGCGGTCATCTCCATCTGCGCGCCGATCTCGTCCGGTGTGGGTTCGCGGCCGAGCTCCTGCAGCAGGTTGCGCTGCACGCGGATGAGCTTGTTGATGGTCTCCACCATATGCACGGGGATGCGGATCGTGCGGGCCTGGTCCGCGATGGCGCGGGTTATGGCCTGGCGGATCCACCACGTGGCGTAGGTGGAGAACTTGAAGCCCTTGCCGTAGTCGAACTTCTCGACTGCGCGGATCAGTCCGAGGTTTCCCTCTTGGATGAGGTCCAGGAACAGCATCCCTCGCCCGACGTACCGCTTGGCGATCGACACGACCAGTCGCAGGTTCGCCTCGACGAGCTGGCGCTTGGCCGACAGGCCGATGGCCTCGATACGCTGGTAGCCGCGCTCTTGGGTGCGGTCCAACTTGACGTTGTTGTCCTCGGCTTCCTCGAGCGCCGCCGTGGCGATGAGACCGGCCTCGATCTTCTTCGCGAGGTCGACCTCCTGGCGCGCGTTGAGCAGCGAGACTTTGCCGATCTCCTTGAGGTACATGCGCACCGGGTCGGAGGTCAGGGGCGACATCGCATGGGTGTCGGCGCGCTTGCGGGCCTTCTTCTTGCCCTTGATGGCCGGCTTCGGCACGGGGATGGCGATCTCGGGGACTTCTTCGACCACCGGGGCGACGGTGTCGTCCGCCTCGAGCAGGATGTCCTCGGCCTCTCCGCCGGCCGCGCCGGCACCGTGATCTTCGGTGACGTCGATCCCGGCCTTCGAGAAGTGCGCGTAGATGTTCTCGACCTGTTCTTCCGACAGGTCGATGTCGGACAGCGCGCCGCCGATCTCGTCCTCGGTCAGCGAGCCCTTGGACTTGCCGATCTTCACGAGCGTCCTGACCTCGGCGAGCTCGAGCTCGGGCGCGACCTTGCCGGAACCGGCCGCAGGCTTCTTCGCGGCTGTCGTCCTCTTGGCGGGCGCAGCCTTGGCTTCAACGGGCGTTTCGACTGCAGCCTTCTTGGCGGGCGCGGTCTTCTTCGCGACGGTCTTCTTCGCGACGGTCTTCGGCTCAGCGGCCGGCATATCGTTGCTTGGTGTGGCAGTCACTGGGGTGTGTCACGCCTCCGTGTCGTCGGTCATGGCGTCGCTCGCGCGCAGCAACTCCTGTGAACGTCTGAGCATCGCGATCTTTCGAAACAGCTCGTCATAGCCCGACGGGTCCTTTACCCCGTCGGTAGAACCCATTCGCGCCTGTAGTGTGAGTATTTGACGTCGCAGGGCGAAATCCTTGAGTCTCACCACGGTTTCCCGAAACGTCGATTCTACGTTGCCGGCCCCGGTGTCGTCCACTTCGTCTCCCGCGCCGGTCAGCCACGCGCTCAACGGCTCGGCCGCATCGCGTCCCAGCGAGGCCGATACGGCGGAGTACAGGTCGTGTTCGATGAGGGTTCCAGCGTCGAGAACGGCGGACGCCAACGCCAGGGTCTCCGGCGAACTCATGGTGTCCTGGACTGTAAGCAACTCCCGTACCTCTTGTCCCCTGAACGCGGGATACAGCGTCAACAGGCGAAGAAGTTCCACCTCCGCGCGCTCCTGCGCGGGCATGCGGGCGGCCTTGCGCGCCGCGGGGGGCGTGCCCCCGCCTGCGCCGGCGGCCCCGCTGCCAAAGCCGGCCGCCGCCTCCCCCGCCTCGGCGTCGGCCCGGTGCGCGGCGGCGGCCGGCTCCGGCTTCGCGTCCTTGAGCACAGCGAGGACCGTCGCGTAGTCGGTGGTCAGTCGCCCCGCGAGGTAGTTCGCGTAGTCCTGCGCGAGCAGCGAGCCTTTGATGCCCGCGAGCACGCGGACCGCGGACGCCAGCGCCCGGGAGCGACCCTCCGGGCTGGTGAGGTCGTGCTTGGCGAGGCGCCGGTCGAGCACGAACCGCAGTAGCGGCTGCGCGTTATCGACCACGAGCTGCATGCCGTCCGCGCCCTTGATGCCCACGTAGTCCGCGGGGTCCATCCCGTCCGGGATCAGCGCGACCTTCAGGTCGATGCGCGCGCTGCCGGCCTCCGGCGTCGCCTGCCAGTCCAGGAACTCCCCGGCCCGGTCGGCTGCGCGCATCCCGGCCTCGTCGCCGTCGAACAGGTACACGACGCTCTTGGCAAAGCGGCCCAGCAGCTTGACGTGCTGCGGGGTCAGCGCGGTCCCGAGCGTGGCGACGGCGTTGCGCATCTCCGCCTCGTGCAGCGCTATGACGTCCGTGTAACCCTCCACGACCACAGCCACGCCGGTCCGCACTATGTCCGCCTTCGCCATGGCGATGCCGTACATGTTCGCGGACTTGTGGAACACGGGCGTGTCCGACGAGTTGAGGTACTTGGGCTCACCGGTGCCGATGACGCGGCCGCCGAACGCGATCACGCGCCCCGACAGGTCGGTGATCGGGAACATGACGCGCTCGTAGAATCGGTCGCGAAGCTTGTTCGTGCGCTCGTCGCGCATGGCGAGGTTCGCGATGACGATCTCTTCGGACGTGAAGCCCAGCCGACCGAGGTGAGCGGCCAGCGCTCCGCGGCCCGGCGCGAAGCCCAGACGGAACCGCTTCGCGACCTCGGTGTTGAACCCGCGCCTGGCCAGATACTCGCGCGCCTTGGCCGGCCCTGCTTCGCGCGAGGAGGTCAGCTGCTTGTGGTAGAACTCGGCGGTGGCCTCGCATGCGGCCATCAGCCGCTCCTTCTGTCCCACCGGACCGCCGCCGGACTCCTCGTGGATCTCGATCCTCGCACGCTCGGCGAGCCGGCGCACCGTGTCGGGGAAGTCGAGGTTCTCGGAGCGCATGACGAACCCGAACGCGTCGCCGCCCAGACCGCACCCGAAGCAGTGCCACAGCTGCGTGCCGGGATCCACCTTGAACGACGGGGTCTTCTCGCCGTGGAAGGGGCAGCGGCCCCAGAACAGCCGGCCCTTCTGGTTGAGCGGCACGGTCTCCGATACCAGCTGGACCAGGTCCGTGGCGTCCCGGACTCGCGTGACGTCCTCGTCCGAGATGCGGCCCATCGCCTACACCATCCAACTGCGCGGCAGGAAGATGCCCTCGTAGGTGCGGATGGCGAAGCGGTCCGTCATGCCCGCGATGTAGTCGGTGACCATCAGCGGCAGCTCGTCGGGTGTCGCCGGCAACTGGTCGTCGGGAAGCTCGTCGGGATGCGCCATGAAGTGGCGGAACAGGGCGGCGACCAAGTTGTGCGCCTTGGGCTCCTCGATCTTGGCGATCGATCCGAAGTAGACGCGCTCGAACAGGAACGCCCTCAGCTCGCCCATCGCCTCCCACACCGGCTCCGACATGCGGATCTCATCGGCGTCCTCACTGGTGCGGACCATGTCCTGCACCATGGTGGTGATCCGGGCGCCGTGGTTGTGTCCGAGAACGCCGGTGCAGTGCGCGGGAAGGTCGGCCTCGGTCAGCACGCCCGCGCGCATGGCGTCGTCGATGTCGTGGTTGATGTAGGCGATCCGGTCCGCGGTGGCCACGATCTGGCCCTCGAGGGTGGCGGCCCGCTGCGAGCCGGTGTGGTGCGCGATGCCGTCGCGGACCTCCCACGTCAGGTTCAGGCCCTTCCCCTCGTACTCGAGCACCTCGACGATGCGAAGCGACTGCAGGTTGTGCTCGAAGGGGACGTGCATGCCCGGGTAGCGGTCGGCAATCTCGGCGAGGCACTCGCTCATCGCCTGTTCGCCCGTATGACCGAACGGGGTGTGACCCAGGTCGTGCCCGAGTGCGATGGCCTCGGTGAGGTCCTCGTTCAGGGACAGCGCGCGTGCGATGGACCGCGCTATCTGCGCGACCTCGAGGGTGTGCGTCAGGCGCGTGCGGTAGTGATCGCCCTCGGGCGCCAGGAATACCTGCGTCTTGTGCGACAGGCGCCGGAACGCCTTGCAGTGGATGATCCGGTCGCGGTCGCGCTGGAACTCGGTGCGCAGGGGATCGAGCTCGAGCGGGCGCTCGCGGCCTCGATTGGCGTCGGAGAAGGCAGCGCGCGGCGTGAGGCGCTCGTGCTCCTCGGCCTCGGCCATCTGACGAGTGGTGATGGTCACGCGTACCCAAGCTTCCCTTCCGATGCTCGCCATAAGGTCCGAAGGCCCGCCTGGCTACAGCGACACCGGCCAATGGTAGATCAACGATGTGACAACCAAGACGATCGCTGCGATGACCACCACGACGGCGATCCATATGGCTGCCGTCTTCCCGCCCGACCTGCGGGGACGGGTGAATCCGCGGATGAGCGGCGACCGCGTCTCCTGAAAAAGCTTCGTCCTGCCGACCATTGTTCCCCCCGCGTCGCGGTGCCGATGCCCGCCGCTACCTGTTGTCGGACGCCTTGGTTCCCTCGGCCAGCTTGGCCTGCGCGGCCGCGAGGCGAGCCAGCGGCACGCGGAACGGCGAGCAGGACACGTAGTCCAGACCGATGGTGTGGAAGAGCTTCACGGAATCCGGGTCTCCGCCGTGCTCGCCGCACACGCCCAGCTTGATCTTCGGCTTGGTCGAGCGCCCCTTCTCACACGCCATGCGGACCATCTCGGCCACTGCGGAGTCGATGGTCTCGAACGGGTTGCGGGCCAGGATCTTGCGGTCCAGGTACCGGGGCAGGAACTTGCCCTCGATGTCGTCGCGCGAGAACCCGAAGACGGTCTGGGTGAGGTCGTTGGTGCCGAACGAGAAGAAGTCGGCGACCGTGGCGATCTCGTCGGCGGTGATGGCCGCGCGAGGCAGCTCGATCATGGTGCCGATCGGGATCTCGAACACGCAGCCCTCGGACTCCTGGACGCCGGCGACGATCTTCTCGGACTCGCCGCGCAGTGTCTCGAGCTCGGTGACGACCGATACCAGCGGGATCATGATCTCCGCGCGCGGGTCGCCGCCGTCCTTCTTGAGCTGGCACGCCGCGTGGGTGATGGCGCGGACCTGCATCGCGTAGATCTCGGGGAACATGATCCCCAGGCGACACCCGCGCAGCCCGAGCATCGGATTGGCCTCGGTCATGGAGTCGATCTGGCCGAGCAGCTTCTTCTTTGACGCGATGACGGCGGCGTCTCCACCGGAACACTCCAGGCGGGCGACGTCGACGGCCAGCTCGCGCGGGTCGTCGAGGAACTCGTGCAGCGGCGGGTCGAGCAGCCGGATGGTGACGGGAAGCCCGTCCATCGCCTTGAGGATGTCGATGTAGTCGGCGGTCTGGACGCGCAGCAGCTCCGCGAGCGGCTTGGCGCGACTCGCCTCGTCCTCGGCCAGGATCATGTCCTGCACGATCTGCTTCCGCTCGCCCAGGAACATGTGCTCGGTGCGGCACAGGCCGATGCCGGCGGCGCCGAAGCTGCGGGAGAGCTCCGCGTCGGCCGGGGTGTCCGCGTTGGCCCGGACGCCCATGGTGCGGAACTCGTCGGCCCATTTGAGTACCGTGTCGAACTCCGGGTAGACCTCGGGCTGGACGAGCTTGACCGCGCCCATGACGACGATGCCCTTGGTGCCGTCGATGGAGATGACGTCGCCCTCGTGCAGTTCGCGGCCGTTGACCTTGACCACCTTGTGCTCCGCGTCGATCTTGAGCGCCTCGGCGCCGCACACGCACGGCTTGCCCATGCCGCGGGCCACGACCGCCGCGTGGCTGGTCTTGCCGCCGTGGCTGGTCAGGATGCCCTTGGCTGCGATCATGCCGTGCAGGTCGTCCGGGGTGGTCTCCCAGCGGACCAGGATGACGTTGCGGCCGTCCCTCTCGGCGATGACCGCCGCGTCAGCGGAGAACACGACCTCGCCCACCGCCGCGCCGGGACTCGCATTGAGGCCCTTGGCCAGCACGTCGTAGGTGACCTTGGAATCGAACTGAGGGTGCAGGAGCTGGTCGAGCTGCTCCGCGTCGATGCGCATGACGGCCTCTTCGCGGGTGATGAGGCCCTCGTCGACCATGTCGGTCGCGATCTTGAGCGCGGCGCGGGCGGTGCGCTTGCCGATGCGGGTCTGCAGCATCCACAGCTTGGCGTTCTCGATGGTGAACTCGATGTCGCACATGTCACGGTAGTGGTTCTCGAGGGTGACGAAGACCTCGTCGAGCTGCTGCCCCGCCTCGGGGAGCACCTTCTTGAGGTCCGCGATCGGCTCCGTGTTGCGGATGCCGGCCACGACGTCCTCGCCCTGAGCGTTGGTCAGGAAGTCGCCGTAGAACACGTGCTCACCGGACGCGGGGTCGCGCGTGAACGCGACGCCCGTGGCCGAGGTGTCGCCTTTGTTGCCGAAGACCATCGACTGGACGTTGACCGCGGTGCCGAGATCGGCCGCGATGCGGTAGAGCTTGCGGTAGTCGATGGCGCGCTTGTTCATCCACGACTTGAAGACGGCCTCGATGGCCAGGCGCAGCTGGACCGATGTGTCCTGCGGGAAGATCACCTGGCCGTCTTGTGCGAGCTCCGGGAAGTTCGCAGCACTGACGTGCTCGGAGACGATGTTCTTGAACGTCGCGACGAGCTCTTTGAGATCGCCGGCGGTCAGGTCGGCGTCGTTGTTGACGCCGCGCGCCTGCTTGGACGAGATGATGGCATTCTCGAACAGGTCACCTTCGACCTCCAAAACGACTTTCGAGAACATCTGGATGAAGCGGCGGTAGCTGTCCCACGCGAAGCGCTCGTTGTCCGTCTGCTTCACGAGTCCCAGCACCGCGGCGTCATTCAGGCCGAGGTTGAGGATCGTGTCCATCATGCCGGGCATCGAGAACGGGGCACCGGAGCGGACGGAGACGAGCAGCGGGTCGCCCTCATTGCCGAGGCGCTTCCCCGTCTTGGCCTCGAGTGCCGCGACGTGCTCGGCGATCTCCTCGGACAGGCCGTCGGGGTACGCGCCCTTGACCCGCACGTTCTTCTCTTCGGGAGCCGGCTGGTAGTAGATCTTCTCCCCGTAGTACTCCACACAAGCCTGGCAGGTGATGGTGAATCCCGGCGGGACAGGTAGTCCCAGTCGCGTCATCTCGGCGAGGTTGGCGCCCTTGCCGCCCAAGATGAACTTCATGGACGTGTTGCCGTCCTCGAAGGCATACACACGCTTGACGTCGGACAATTCCCCACTCCCTTACTCGGCTTACTGATCTGAGTCCCCTGGACTGGATATCGCCTTGCGGCGTATTCGGTATCGTACCCTACGCGCCCGCCGCCGTCAGGATTCCGGGGCCCGCGCCGTTCGGCCTTCCCTCGCTCGAGAGCGAGCGCGCAGTCGGACACCCTTTTGGTGGCCCACAGGCGGCGGCCTGTGTTATCTGGGCCTTACAGGCAGGCGCCTGTGGGCCCACAGGTGACTACCTGTGTTACCTGGCACTAACAGGCGACCGCCTGTGGCCCGCCGAGAGGGTACCTGAAGGTGCGGGGCGGGGCGGGGCGGGGCGGGTGCGGGCGCAGGCGCGGGCAGCCGTCTCACGCGTGCCCGCGGGACGCCTCCAGGTGGCGCAGGATCTCCTGCGCGGTCTCCTCGATGGCGCGCGCTTCCGTCTTCACGATGAGGCAGCCGATGCGGCGCATGAGTGCCCTGGCGTTGTCCACCTCGCGCTCGATGGCTTCGCGGTCCGCGTAACGCCGCGCGTACAACCCCAGGTCCGAGATGCGCTGTCCGCGTATCTCGGCGAGCATCTCCGGCGAGGAGATGAGGCCGAAGATCTTGCGATTGTCGATCTCCATGAGCTGCGGCGGCGGGTCGACCTCGGACATGAGCGGCACGTTGGCCACCCTGTAGCCCTTGAACGCCAGGTACATCGACAGCGGGGTCTTCGATGTGCGGCTCACGCCTATCAACACGATCTCCGCCTCGTCGAGTTCCTCGGCGCCGCGGCCGTCATCATGCTTGACCGCGAACTCCAGCGCCTCGATCTTCTCGAAGTAGCCGCGGTCGGTCTTGCGGATCATGCCTGCTTCCCACGCCGGGACCTCGCCGGAGATCAGGGCGAGCGCCTCGATGCACGGCCCCAGGATGTCGATGGCCAGGATGTCGACCTTGTTCGCGATGTGGCGCATCTCCTCGCGAAGGCTCGGGTCGGCGAGCGTGTAGAGGAACAGGCATCGCTCCCCGCACGCCGCGACGACGAGCTGCTCCAGCTGCACGGTCGAGCCCACCTTGGGGAGTCGCACGATGTGGAACAGGTCCGCCTCGAACTGCGAGAGCGCGGCCTTTGCCACCTGGTCCGCCGTCTCGCCGAGCGAGTCGGACAAGATGTAGACGTTCGAGACCTCGGACATCGTGCTGCCTCCTCCAGTGGGCTGGGCGCCGTGAGCCGACTCGACCGGTCAGCCCTCCAGGCGCGCGAAGTCCGCGAACGCCGCGAACACCGCCACGAATCGGTTGAGAAGACGCAGCCGCATATCGCGAAGGGCCGGGTCGGGGTCCATCACGAGCACCGCGTCGAAGAACGCGTCGATCGGGTCGCGCAGTGCCGCGGCCTCGTCCAGCACCGCGCTGTACGCCCTCTGCCGCAAAGCGTCGGCGACGACACCCTCCGCGCGCGCGACAGCCCCCGCCAGCGATTGCTCTTGGACGTCCATGAGCGACTGGTCCGCCTCGACGCCCAGCTCAGGTCTGCACAGGTTGGCGGCACGGCCGTAGGCGATGGCGAGGTCGCGGAACGCCTCGGCATCGCGGAACGGGGTGAGCGCTTCGACGCGCGCCAATGCGTCGGCTGGATCGTCGGAAACCACGGCCAGCACGGCGGCGACGGTGTCGAACGCGTGACCCCGGTCCTTGAGCATGCCTTCCATGCGACCCGCCATGAACTCCTTGACGGCGCGGCCGACCGCGTCGCGGTCGAGCGCCGGCAGGGTCTCCCCGTAGCCGTCGAGAGCGGACGAGATCGCTTCGTCCAAGGTGAGCTTCAGGCCGCCGTCGAACACCATCGCGAGCACACCGATGGCGCCGCGGCGCAGGGCGTAGGGGTCGGCCGACCCCGTGGGGGCGGAGCCAGTCGCGAAGATGCCGACCATGGTGTCGAGCTTGTCGGCAGCGGAGACGAGCATGCCGGCAAGAGTGGCGGGGACGGTGTCTCCCGCGTACCGCGGCCGATAGTGCTCGACGATGCCTTGCGCAACGGCCGGGCTCTCCCCCGCCGCCTCGGCATAGTAGCGGCCCATGACACCTTGCAGGCTCGGGAACTCCACGACGACGTGGCTGACCAGGTCGGCCTTGCACAGGTGCGCCGCGCGCACGGCTTCGGCGGACGCCGCGGGATCGGCGCCAGCCAGGCTCGCGAGCGCGCCCGTGAGCACCTCGACGCGCGCGACCTTGGCGGCCAAGGTTCCGAGCTTCTCTTGGAACACGATCCGGTCGAGTCCGGCGACCCAGTCCTCCATCGACGCCGCGAGGTCCTCGCGATAGAAGAAGGCGGCATCGGACAGGCGCGCGCGGATGACACGCTCGTGACCCGCGACGATCTGCCCCGTGCGCTCCGGATCGCCGTTGTGCACGACCACGAAGGCGTTGAGCAGCGCGCCATCGGCGCCCTGCAGCGGGAAGTAGCGCTGGTGGGACTCCATGGCGGTCTCGAGCACCTCGCGCGGCACGCTCAGGAAGTCGGCGTCGAAATGTCCGACCGCGACGGTCGGCCACTCCACGAGGTTGACGACCTCGGCGAACGTCTTGTCCGGCACCACGGCCGTGGCGCCCATGTCAGCGGCGCGGGCCGCGATCCCCTCGCGGACCATGCGGGCGCGCTCGTCGTGATCGTAGACGAAGCAGCCGCGCTCGGCGGCCCGGTCGTACTCTTCGGCGCTCGGCAACTCGATCGCCTGCTCGCCGATGAACCTGTGACCGCTCACGACGCGCCCGGCGGTGATGTCGCCGAACGTCGCTTCCACAACGTCCGCACCGAACAGCGCGACCAGCGAGCGGACAGGACGGATGAACCGGACCGTGCCGGCACCCCAGCGCTGCGACTTCGGCCAGTCCAAGCGCGTGACGAGCCCGGACAGCAGTGCCGGCAGGACGTCGGCCGCAGGCAGTCCCACGGAGTCGATGACGGCGTACACGTACTCGCCGCCCACACCGTCCGCCTCGCGCACGAGGTCCTCGACCGCGATTCCTCGACCCCGCGCGAATCCTTCGGCCGCGCGGGTGGGCAGGCCCTCGGCGTCGAACGCCGCACGCAGCGCCGGGCCCTTGATCTTGAGATGCTGGTCGGCCTGGACCTCAGCGAGGCCGTCGACCATCAAGACGAGTCGCCGCGGCGCGCCGTACGTGCGGACCTCGGCGTACTCCAGACGCGCGTCGTCGAGCGCTTTGACGGCGAGGGTCTTGAGCTGCCCGATCGCGTTGTACAGGGCTGCGGACGGGATCTCCTCGACCCCGATCTCGAACAGAAGGTCGCGTGTGGCGGTCACTCGGCACCGCCTTCCTTGAGCGGCGCGGTGTCCTGCGAGGGCACGTGCGCCCCGTCGCCCCACGACGTGTGCTTGGGGCCGCCGGTCGCCACGTACGCCTCCGCGCACGCGCGGGCCAGCACCCGCACCCGACCGATGAACGCCACGCGCTCGGTGACCGCGATGGCGCCGCGAGCGTCGAGCAGGTTGAACGCGTGCGAGCACTTCAGCACGTAGTCGTAGGCGGGCAGCACGTAGCCTGCCTCGAGCGTGCGCTTCGACTCGGCCTCGAACATGTCGAAGAGCGAGCGAAGCATCGTCGTGTCCGCCGTGTCGAAGTTGTAGCCCGAGTACTCGCGCTCGTTGCGCAAGAAGACGTCGCCGTACTTCACGCCGTCGACCCAGGTGATGTCGTAGACCGAGTCGACGCCCTGGATGTACATGGCCAGCCGCTCGAGCCCGTACGTGATCTCGGAGGGCACAGGTCGGCACTCGATGCCGCCAACCTGCTGGAAGTATGTGAACTGCGTGACCTCCATGCCGTTGAGCCAGACCTCCCAGCCCAGTCCCCACGCGCCGACGGTCGGGTTCTCCCAGTCGTCCTCGACGAGGCGCATGTCGTGTTCGGCAGGCTCGATGCCCAGTGCGCGCAGCGACCCGAAGTACAGGTCAAGGACGTCATCGGGCGAAGGCTTGAGCAGCACCTGGAACTGGTAGTAGTGCTGCAGGCGGTTAGGGTTCTCGCCGAAGCGGCCGTCCGTGGGACGCCGGGACGGCTGCACGTACGCGCAGCGCCACGTGTCCGGGCCGAGCGCGCGTAGCAGCGTCGCGGGATGCGAGGTGCCGGCACCGACCTCCATGTCGTAGGGCTGCAGGAGCGCGCAGCCCTGGTCGGCCCAATAGCGCGAAAGTGCGAGGATCATGTCCTGGAAGGTCAGCGACATAGTGTCTCCGTAGTGCTCGTTGTGTGCCTGGCGCCGCGGCTCATCGGCGGTCCGAAGGAGGCGGCGGGTGTGCCCGCTATCCTACAACACCACCGGGATGCGCGGACCCACGCCTTGGTGATTCCCGCAGGTCACACCGTCCTGACCGGACCGAGCCGATCCGTCAGCAGCGAGGCGAGCTCGTCCACCCCGCCCTCGCCGAGGTCCTCCGGCAGCAGTGCGATGTACCCGCGCGGATGGCGGTAGAGCAGCCACACACCCCCGACCAGGCGCCACGCGGCGAAATCGCTCCACCCGGCGAGGTTGTCGTACCCCTCACCGGTGAGGCGCACGCCGTCCTCGCCCATCTCGACGGCCAGCGGCTGGTAGAGCCCCGCTGAGGCCGGGCTGTACGCCAGGTACGAAAGGATCAGCCACTGGCCGGCGGCGCCGATGGCCAGCGCCCCGAGGCCGAGGAAGAACCAGCGCTGGGCCAGATCCGCTCGGGTCAGCAGCCAGCCGATCCCGAACAGCGGCCCCCATGCGAGAAGGATCCAGTTCACGGGGTTGCGCACGGCGAGCGCTCTCATGACGCGGGCGTGGGCCACGGGTGTGAGGTGAGACGTGAAGGTCACAGGGGCTCAGATCTCCACGAGCTCGTCGCCGATGCGACGTGCCAGCCGGTCGAACGTCACGAGGGGCTCGCCGCTGGCAAGGGACCGTTCGAGCAGCAGGCAATCGACGACATCCAGCCTCGGCTCCGCCGCCATCAGTCGCAGTGCCGCCGCGCCGAGGCGCTCGTCCCACAGCTCGAACGGAGCGGTGCTCAACATCTCCGCAAGTACCTCCGCGACCCGGGCTATCGTGAGCCGGAATCTGGCCGTGAGGACCCATACGCATTCGACGAGGACGCCCTCGGTGACCATCAACGACTCACCGCTCGCCGCAGCCTTCTCGGCGAGCGCTCTGGCCTCTGTATGCGCACACGTCCCTCCGACGTCGAACAGCGCAACGATCACGTTCGTGTCAGCCAGCATGACGTGCGGCCTTCTTCTCCCTGGCGCTCGCAAGCCGGTCCGCGACCGTGTCTCCCGGATCACGTGGCTGGATCCGAACGACTCCGGCGCTCCCGTCCCCGTAGAAGTCTTCCATGTCCACGGCCTCGAAGTGAACTTGCAGCGCCTCGCGGTCCGACATCGGCGCGGCGCCCGATCCCGCCGGCGACCGCCGGTCGATGTCGTCGAGCACATCACCGATCGCCCGCGCGGCGCGCACGGACACGTAGTCCGCCTTCGCCTCGAACACGAGGATGTCGCCGGTCTTCACGCCGAGCGCCGCGCGGATCTCGGCCGGGATCGTGATCTGTCCCTTGGACGTGACCTTCGCCTTCACCATGTGCGATCGCCACCCGTCCTTACTCTTCGCCCGTTGCCTTACTTCTCACGATACGCCTTACCTGTGACACGAAGCAACGCGTCCGCTACCCGTGCCGGGCGAAGTACTCCAGCGCCTTGAGCCGCGCAGGGATGTGGTAGCCGGCGAAGACGCCCAGCACACGCAGCACCTCGTCCGCCACCGGGCGCGGTATCCGCAGCGCCGCCACGTCGGCCATCCGCGCGCCGAGCAGCGCTCCCATCGCGAGGCGGGCGTCACACGTCAGGGGCATCACGCCCTCGGCGATGCGGGCGCACTCCGAGCACAGCACACCCCCGGCAGCCGCCGAGAACATCGTGGCGTCGGTGGCCTCGCACGCGCAGCGCGCGCACGAATCGAGCGTGGGGCGGTAGCCCTGCATCGCCAGGGCCTTGACCAGGAACGCCAGCACGAGCGCCCGAAGGTCGTCCGGCTCGGCGGTCTCCATCACGTCGAGGGTGGCGAGCGCCAGCGGGAACGTCTTCGGCTCCACCTGGCCCTCGACCGACACCTTGTCGAGAAAGTCGACGACCACCGACGCCGCGGCCGTGCGGTCGTAGTCGCTTCGGATCGCCTCGTGGGTCGAGATGGTCTGGACCTCCTGCACGACCTCGAGGTTGCGCCCGGCAGCCAGCAGCAGATCGACGACGGCGTACGGCTCCACGCGGCTGCCGATCTTGCTGCGGGTGCGGCGCACGCCCTTGGCCACCGCTCGGACCTGCCGGCCGTCCTCGGCCAGCAGCGTCACGATGGTGTCGGCCTCGCCGAGCTTCGTCTTGCGAAGGACGAGGGCGCGCAGCGGATAGGTGGGCATCCCGCGGCGGCTAGTGCGCGCCGGTGGCGGAGCCGCCGGTCGCCGCTTCGCTCGCGGCGCCACCTGCGCCCGCGCCGCCGCCCGATGACGCGTCCAGCGCGTCGAGCAGCGCCGCGCCCGATGACGTGCCGATGCGGGTCGCGCCCGCCTCGATCATGGCCAGTGCCGTCGGCAGGTCGCGGATGCCGCCGGCCGCCTTCACGCCGATGTGCGGACCGACCGCGGCGCGCATGATCCGCACGTCTTGCAGACTCGCTCCGCGCGGACCGAACCCGGTCGACGTCTTCACGAACAGCGCGCCCCCGAGCACGCACAGGCGGCTGGCGCGATCGATCTGCTCTTCGTTCAGGTAGCCGGTCTCCAGGATCACCTTCACGAGTCCGGCACCGCCGGAGGCCTGATCCACGGAGCGCACGACGGCCGCGACGTCATCGACCACGAAGTCGTCGTCGCCTTCGATCACCGCGCCGACGTTGATCACCATGTCGACCTCCACGCAGCCGAGCGTCACCAGCAGGCGGGCCTCGTCGGCCTTCGTCTCGGTGCACTGGGTCCCGTTCGGGAACGCCGCCACCGAGCACACGCGCGTCACGGAACCCGCGAGGCGCTGCGCCGTCAGCGGGACCAGGAACGGTGAGACGCACAGCGCCGCGAACGGATGCGGCACCTGCTCCTCGAGCCAGGCGGACGCGGCGCGGTAGCCCGCCGACGGTTTGAGCAGCGTCTGGTCGATGTAGCTCGCGAGGCTCGCTCGGTCCATCATGCTCACAACCCTTCGCCGTACCCGAAGCGACGGATCTGGGATGCATCCCGTCGCCAGTCCTTCTTCACCTTCACCCTGAGGTCGAGGTAGACCTTCGTTCCGAGCAGGCGCTCAAGGTCGACCCTGGCCTCGGTGCCGATGGCCTTGATGGTCTCCCCTCCCCGGCCGACGATGATGCCTTTCTGCGAATCGCGCTCCACGTAGATCGTGGACTGCACGGTCGTCATGTCGCGCTTCTCGTCGAGCGACAGGTCGTCGATGGTGACGCCGACCGCGTGCGGGACCTCCTGAGACGTCCGCACGAGCACCTTCTCGCGGATGAACTCGGCGAGCATCACCTCGAGCGGCTGGTCGGTGGCCATGTCGCGCGGGAAGTAGCGCGGGCCCATCGGCAGCATCGCCTTGACGGTGTTCAGGAAGCCCTCGATGTTGAACTCCTCGAGTGCCGAGACCACAACGACCGCGTCGAACGCGGCGAGCTTGGAGGCCTCCGCGATCCGCTCCTCCATGGTGCGCTCGCTCGGCAGGTCGGCCTTCGTCATCACGAGGACCTTCTTGGCGGACGACTTGGCGATGTGCGCGCCCACCCAACGGTCGCCGCCGCCGACGGGCGCCGACGAGTCGACCACCATGCATGCCACGTCCACGTCGGAGAGCGCCATGAGCGCGGAGCGGTTGAGCTCCTCGCCCAGGGCATCCTTGGGCTTGTGCAGCCCCGGGGTGTCGATGAGCACGACCTGCGCGTCGCCGGTGTCCACGATCGCGCGAAGACGATGGCGCGTGGTCTGCGGCTTGTCCGAGACGATGGCGACCTTCTCGCCCACGAGCGCGTTGGTGAGCGTGGACTTTCCGGCGTTGGGCCTGCCGACGAGTGCGACGAAGCCGCTGGGGACCTGCGGTATGGAGGCGGCGCTCACGCCTTGCCGGCGTCCTGGTCGAGGTAGCCGCGAACGAACGCCTCGGGAAGCAAGACGTCGAGCGATGAGACCTCGACGGCGTCGCCCGAGCCGCCCATCACGATGCGCATCTCCGGGTTGAACTCGGCAAGGAACTGGCGGCAGGACCCGCACGGCGACGTCGGAGCCTCCGAGTCACCGACGATCGCTATCGCGTCGAAGAACGTGTGGCCGGCCAGCACGGCCGCCATGGCGGCGCCTCGCTCGGCGCAGATGGTCGAGCCGTACGCGGCGTTCTCGACGTTGCAGCCCTGGTAGATCTCCCCGCCCGCGAACACGGCCGCGCCCACTCGGAAATCCGAGTACGGCGCGTAGGCCTTCTCCTGCGCCTCTCGCGCGAACGCGAGCAGCGCCAGGTCCGTCTGCTTGCTCTCAGTCATCGTCGCCCCTTCGAGTGTGGTCGCCGGCCTGTGACGGCTCGACGATGAGTGATGTGATGCGCGCGCCTTCGAGCGCCTCCACAATGAGACGCAGTCCTTCGATCTCGATCGATTCCCCGGCATGGGGGATGCGCCCCGCGAGCTCAGTGAACAGGCCGCCCACGGAATCGGCCTCCAGCTCGAGCGCTGTGCCGAACCGCTCGTTGAGCTCGTCGATGGACAGCCGGGCATCCACGCGGTAGCGGTCGTCGCCGAGTTCCTCGACGAGCGGGACCGCGCGGTCGTACTCGTCGAATATCTCGCCCACGATCTCCTCGAGGATGTCCTCGATGGTCACCATCCCGGCAGTGCCGCCGTACTCGTCGGCGACGATGGCGATGTGCGTGCGGTTGCGCATCTCCAGCAGGAGTTCCTCGACCGACTTGGTCTCGGGCACGAAGAACGCCGGGCGCGCCAACTCTGCTATGGAGATGCCCGCGCGGCCGTCGCCGAGGCGGAGCAGCAGGTCCTTGGCGTACAGCACGCCGCGCACGTCATCGACCGTGTCGTGGTAGACGGGCATTCGCGAGAAGCCGTGCTCCCGCACGGTGGCCAGCGCCTCGTCCACGCTCGCGGTGTCCTCGAGGCACACCATGTCCGGCCGCGGGACCATGATCTCGCGCACGACCTTCTCGCGGAAGCCGGTCACGTTCTCGAAGAAGTCCTCTTCGGACTCCTCGGTCCCGTTCTCGGCCTCCTCGTCGGCCGGGTGCGCCGCAAGCTCCTCGGCGTCGACCCACGGGACCTCGGGGACGGCTTCGCCAGACATGGTAGCGGCGATCCAACGCCAGCCGGTGGAGAGCAGCCGCGCGATCGGGTACACCAACGCGGTCACCCGCGTCGCCGACCGTGCGGCGGCGAGCCCGACCGTCTCCGGATCGGCCACGGCCAGGGTGCGCGGCAGTATCTCGCCGAACACATAGACGACACCCGTGGACACCAGCACGCCCGCCGCGACGTCGAGCCACCGCGGAGCTCCCGTGTAGACGCCCTGGAGCGCCCACGCCGAGACCGCTGCGACGCCCGAATACGCCGCTGCGAGCACGAGCGCGGAGGAGGCGGCCACGCGGCTCGGACGCTCGATCATCCGCTCGAGCGCGTTGGCTCCGGGGATACCGGCTTCCGCGAGGCGGCGCGCTCGCACACGAGTGAGCATGGCGCTGGCAGCCGCGGCGGCCGACATGAGCGCCGACCCGGCGAGCGCGACGAGCAGTGCCGCTAGCAGGATGAGCGTCTTGGCGGCTGACATGCGGTGTCCTTCACATAGTGTCGTGGGAGAAAGCGTCACGGGGACGGGAGGATCCGGCCTCGTGCTCCCTACCTGAAGAATACCTGAAAGACCGCGGTCATGATGAGGAAGCCGAGCAGGCCGCCCAGGATGGTCTGCGGGATGGTGTGGGCCTCGCTCTCGACGCGGCTCTGCGCCACGAGCGCCGCGCCGAACAGCGCGAGCACGAACACCTTCGCGGATTGCGAGGTGTAGCCGATGGCCGCGGCGATGCCGAAGGCGAGCGCGGTGTGCCCGCTCGGCCAGCCGCCGCTGAGCAAGGAGGCGCCCTTCTCGCGCGTCATCGCCTTGAGCAGGAGCACGGCCACGGCGGTGAGACCCAGCGCGATGAGCGTCAGCGTGGAAGCCGAGCGCCCGCCTTGCTCCATGAACCTCTGCGCGACCGGCGTCGCACGACCGAAGAAGACGACGTATCCCACGGCCACCGCGTTGACGGCCGCCACGAGCACCGCGCCGGCCGCCACGTCCTTGGCTGTCTTGGCGAGCGGGTCGTGGCCGTCCACGGCTATGTCGACCGCCGCCTCCAAGGCCGTGTTGGCCAGTTCGGCCACCAGCACGAGGCATATCGCGAACAGCAGCGCGATGAGCTCGAGGCCGGAGACGCGGAACACCATGGCGGCGATGAGGACGACGGCGGTCGCGAGCGCGTGCAGGCGCATGTTGCGCTGAGTGCGCAGTGCGAAGACGATGCCCTCGATCGCGTAGTTGAAGCTCCACAGCAGGGTCCGGCTCCTCATCGGACACGACCTCCGGGTGCCGTCACGACTGGTCCGCCCACGCGCCGAGCAGGACGCGCTCGCGGGCCTGCATCACCTCCGCGTCCTTGTCGGAATCGTGGTCGTAGCCGAGAAGGTGCAGGATGCCGTGCACGAGCAGAAGGTTGAGCTCGGACTCCACCGTGGTGCCCAGCTCGGTCGCCTGCGCTTCGGCGATCGTCGGCGCGATGACGACGTCACCCAGCGCTATGGGCTCGTCGCCCTCGGCGGGGCACGGGTCGTCACAGCCGAACGACAGCACGTCGGTGGGGCCGGCGATGCCGCGATACCGCTCGTTGAGCTCCGCGATCTCCTCGGAGTCGACCAGCGCGATGGACAGCTCGATGGAGTCGGGAACAGCTTCGCGCACCAGCACGAACGTGGCGAGGCGGACGAACGCCTCGGACGCGAGCGGCTCCGGGTCGCGGTGACTCGTGACGTCTACCTGCATGGCTTCCGTGTCCTCCCGTGTTGCGGCGCGCGGTTCCGGCTCATCCGGGCGGCGCACACCGCCCCTTCGCCCGATCCCATCATGACCGGTTCTTCGCCTCGGCCGCGGCGTCCCGCGCCTCTTCGAACTCGTGGTAGGCGGTGACGATGGACTGCACGAGCTTGTGGCGCACCACGTCGCGGCTCTCGAGCGCGATGAACTCGATGTCCCCCACGCCCTTGAGGATGTCGCGCACCTGCTTGAGGCCCGACGCACCCTTGGGCAGGTCGATCTGCGTGATGTCGCCCGTGACGACCACCTTGGAGCCGAAGCCGAGACGTGTCAGGAACATCTTCATCTGCTCGGGGCTCGTGTTCTGCGCCTCGTCGAGGATGATGAACGAGTCGTTGAGCGTGCGGCCGCGCATGAACGCCAGCGGCGCGATCTCGATGGTCCCGCGCTCCATGAGCGCCGCGTACTTCTCGGACTCCATCATGTCGAACAGCGCGTCGTAGAGCGGCCGCAGATACGGATCGATCTTCTCCGTGAGCGTGCCGGGCAGGAAGCCGAGCGACTCTCCCGCCTCCACGGCTGGGCGCGTCAGGATGATGCGGCCGACTTCCTTGCGCTTCAGAGCGTCGACCGCCATCGCCATGGCGAGGTAGGTCTTGCCGGTGCCCGCCGGTCCGATGCCGAATGTGATGGTGTGTTCGCGGATGGCGTCGACGTACCGCTTCTGCCCCGCGGTCTTGGGCCGGATGGTCTTTCCCCGATGCGTGAGGATGACGTCGGAGAAGACCGCCGTGGGGCTGCATTCGCCGCGCTTGAGCATATCGATGGCGCGGTCGATCGAGTCCGGTGTCAGCACGGACCCCCGGTCCAGCAGCTGGAGCAGCTCGGTGAACAGCGCGGAGACGGCCTGCGACTCCGAGGGCTCGCCGGTGATGGTGATCTCGTTGCCGCGCACGTTGATGTCGGCCTCGAACTGGTCCTCGATCAACTTGAGAAGGTGGTCCCCCTGGCCGAGCAGGTCGACCATGTCGCGCCCGGCGGGCACGACGAGACGGATCTGGGTTTCAGGCACGGATGCGGACGCTCCCTTGTCTCGGCGGGACTGAGGCTTTGCGGGTCGCGGACCGGGCGATCGGCGCTTCGGGTGCTTGTGGCCGCAGCCGATCCGTCAGTTGGATTCTACCACCGGCGACGGGTCTTCCACGGCGGTGACGGATGCCGGCGACCAGGGGCGGGCGGTGGGAGCGGGGCCCGAGATGCGCACGCGAACGACATCGCCGCGGCGGGCGTTCGAGCGCTCGATGACCACGCGCAGGTAGTCCTCCGACGTGCCCTGCGCAGTGCGCGCGCCGGGGTCCGCGGACTCCACGAGCACGTGCGCGCGCTGGCCCGTGTGGGCGAGGGCCCATGCCGCCGCCAGTCTCGCGCCGAGCGCGCGCATCTCGGCGGCACGGGCCACCTTGGTGCGCGGGTCGACCTGCCCGGGCATATCCGCCGCCGGGGTGCCCGGTCGTCGCGAGTAGCGGAACACATGAAGCTTCGCGAACGCGCACGCCTCCACGAACGCGAGGCTCGCCGCGTGGTCGGCCTCGGTCTCGCCGGGGAAACCGACGATGACGTCGGTGGTGATGGCGAGGTGCGGGAGCGCGGCTCGCGCGTCGGTGACGATCCGGGCGAAGTCGGCGGTCGAGTACGCGCGTCCCATCGCGCTCAGGATGCGGTCCGAGCCGGATTGCAGCGGGACGTGCAGATGCGGCATGACCTGCTGATGCCGGGCGATGACGTCCAGGAAGCGCGGCGTGACGTCCGGCGGCTCGATGCTGGAGAGACGGATCCGCGGGATGCCCGTGGCTACGAGCAGTCCCAGGAGCGCCGGGAGGTCGGTGAAGGCCGCCTCCTCCCTGGGGCCCGCGGCGGAGGCGGAGGCGGAGGCGGAGGCGGAGTCCGCGGCGCAGGCGGAGGCGGCGGCGGGCCCGGACGCGGACGGATCCCGGTACCGTCCGATGTTGATGCCGGTGAGCACGACTTCCCTGGTGCCGGCGGCCACGAGCGCGCTGACGTCGCCGATCACGCGAGCCGCCGGCGCCGCGCGCGGCACGCCGCGCGCTCTGGGGACGATGCAGTAGGCGCAGGCGTTGTCGCATCCGTCCTCGACCTTGATCATGACGCGGGTCGTGGACGCGGTGCGCATGCGTTCCTCCGGTCCGCCCCGTGCCACCCGGTCCCCGGTGCCCACCGCGGCCCCCCGGATGCCGAGCAACCGCGCCACCCGCGCGGCCACCGCGGCCTTGTCCGCCTCGACGACCACCCGCTCGCCGAGCTCGCGCAGGCCCGACGGGTCGATCGCCGCGAGGCATCCGGTCACGACCACCACCGGCGAGAGCGGCATCCCGAGCGCGTGACGCACGGCCTTCCTCGCCTTGGCGTCGGCCTCGGCCGTGACGGTGCACGTGTTGATCACGACGACGTCGGCCCGGGGCGCCTCGCCTGTGACATCGATGGCTCGGCCCAGCAGCTCGCCGGCCATGGTGTCCGATTCCGTGCGGTTGACCTTGCAGCCCAGGGTCACGAAGGCCACGCGAGGATGCTCGAGTGGCGGATCGCTACACACGCGGACCGCGGTTCCCGAGCCCGCCGAGCTCGTAGATGGTCAGCGCCAGCGCCACGATGCCCGCGGTCTCAGTGCGAAGTATGGTGTCGCCCAGGCTGACGGCGACCGCACCGCGAGCGGTCAGCAGCGCCACCTCGGCCTCGTCGAGTCCACCCTCCGGGCCCACGATGACAGCCACTGCGGCGCCGCTGTCGGCGGCCACACCGGCTTGGTGCAGAGCACGGCCGATCCCGGGCGCGCTGCCGGCCTCCTCCTCCCACGGGACGAGGACCGCGTCGAAGCGCTCGAACAGCGCGGGCACGTCCCCGAGCGCGACCGGCTCGCGCACGTGCGGAACCGTTGTGCGCTGCGATTGCTTCGCGGCCTCCCGGGCGATGCGCTGCCACCGCTCTGTGCGGCGGCCGGCACGACCTTCGTCGAGTTTCACGATGACGCGGGCGGTCACCACCGGGATGATCTCGGTGACGCCGAGCTCCGTGGTCTTTTGGATGACGAGCTCCATGCGCTCGCGTTTCGTGAGCGCCTGCATGAGCGTCACGCGCGGACCGACCTGGCGGACGCGCGGCTCGTCGATGTCACCGCGCACCTCGTCGGTGGCAACGTGCGTGAGCTCCACCTCGGCTTCGCGCCCGTCCGTTCCGGCAAGCACGATCCGCTCGGTGGCGCGGATGCGAAGGACATGCACGAGGTGATGGACGTCGCGCGCATCGAGCGGGAGCGGCGAATCCGCCGTGGCGTGCTCCGGCAGCGGGCCTGTCGCGAAGAAGCGGTGCAGCGACATGGGTGTCTACACTCCCAGCCAGTCACGGATGCGCTCGAACGCGGAGTGCTCGTGGCCGTCGCCGAGCGATGCGGAGAGCTCCTCCATGAGACGGCGCTGGTCCTTGGTGAGCTTCTTCGGCACGATGATGTTGATGTGCACGATGAGGTCGCCGGAGCCACTTCCGCGCAGGCGCGGCATCCCCTCGCCCTTGACGCTCACCGTGTCACCGTTGGCGACTCCGGCGGGCACCTTCGCGGCGACCGGGCCATGGAGCCCGTCGACCGTGATCTCGCCGCCGAGCGCGGCGACCGTGAACAGCACGCGCGCCTGGCCATGCAGGTCGTCGCCGTCGCGATGCAGGGTCTCGTGCGGCGCGACGCGCACTTGTACGATCAGGTCGCCGCCCGAGGCGCCTCGCAAGCCGGCCTCGCCCTTGCCGGGAACGCGGAGCTGGACGCCGTCCATCACTCCCGGGGGCACCTTGACCTCGACGGTCTCCGTGACACGCACCCGTCCGTCGCCCTGGCACGTGGGACACGGCGGATCGACGACCTGGCCCGTGCCTTCGCACCTCTCGCATGGCCCGACGCTCTCGAACGTGCCCATGATGGTGCGCCTGGCGGTCCGGACCTGACCGGTGCCGTGGCACCGCGGGCACATCGTGACCTGACCACCCGGCTCGGCGCCGGTGCCGTCGCAGGTGCCGCACTCCGCGAGACGGTTGTAGCGGATCTCCTTCTCAGTGCCGTCGGCGGCCTCGAGCAGCGTCACGACGACCTGCCCGGACATGTCGCGACCCTCGGGGCTCGCCTGCCTGGCGAAGTTGCCGCTCATGCCGTCGAAGAACACCGAGAACAAGTCGCCCATGCCGAAGCCGCCACCGGCGCTTCCGCCGCTGAAGCCGGTCTGGCGGGGGTCCGCGGTGCCGAAGCGGTCGTACGTCTCGCGCTTCTGCGGGTCGGCGAGCACCTCGTACGCCTCGTTGAGCGCCTTGAACCGCTCCTCGGCGTCCTCGTGGTCGGAGGTGTCGGGGTGCGTCTCGCGCGCGCGGCGGCGGAACGCCTTCTTGATCTCCTCGGCGGAAGCTTCCCGGCTCACGCCGAGCGTCTCGTAGTAGTCGGTCGAATGTGCCACTTGGATCCTTTCCGTGCCGCGAGCGCTGGTCGGGCGCTCAGGGAATGTTCGGGCGAAGCCTGGTCAGACTACAGCGCGTCATCCAGCTCGCCTGCGACGCAGCTGGTGACTGCCATCGCCCGGCCGTAGTCCATGCGGGTCGGTCCGATCAGTGCGACGAAACCGGATGCGTCACGATCGCCGTAGTCGGTCGCCACCACACTGGCGCCCGCCAGCTCCTCGCGAGCATTCTCGCGCCCGATACTGACGACGGTACCTCCCGGTCCACTGATGTCCGTGAGCGTCCGCAGCATGGACAGCCCGTCCTCGAGCATGCCGAGCAGCGGAGTCGCCCGCTGAGAGTCGGCGAACTCGGGGAGCTTGAGCAGGCCGGCGGCGCCCCCGTGCACGACCCGCTCGTCGTCCGCCTCTTCCATGCAGTCGACGATCTCGCGGATCAAGGTGGCGGCAGCCGCCCTGAACGAGGAGGGTGCCCGCAGAAGCTCGCGCTCCAGCACTTCCGCCTCTTCCGCGACGCGATCATCGAGGCTATGCGACAGGAAGCCCTCCAATTCGTGCAACTGCTCGTCGGTCAGCGGCTGGGCCAGCTCGACGAATCGCTTCGCCACCTGCCCGAGGTCGGTGATGACCACGAGGAGGACCTGCCGCTCGCCCATCGCCACCAGGCTGACGCGCTTGATCCGGCTGCGGCGCACCGCCGGCGCGATCACCACCGACACGTAGCCCGTCATGTCGGCGAGAAGGCTGGCGGTCCGGCGCATCAAGTCGCTCACCTCGAGCTCGTGGGTGGCGTAGAAGCGGCGGATCGACTCGGCCTCGTTCGGGGTGTACGTGCCGCGCGGCTCGCTGGCCAGCGTGTCGACGTACTCGCGATACCCGACGTCCGTGGGCACGCGTCCCGCGGAGACGTGCGGCTGGTAGACGTAGCCGGTCCCCTCGAGCGCCGCCAGGTCGTTGCGGACGGTGGCCGGCGAGCAGCCGAGCCCGTACCGCTCCACGAGCACTTTGGAGGACACGGGGTGGGCGGAGGAGACGTATTCGTCGATGAGCGCGGAGAGGACCGCGCGGCGCCGTTCGCTGAGCATGGTGGGCATCGCTCCTGTCGTTAGCACTCGAGTATACGGAGTGCCAGCCGTAGGCGAAAGCCGCGGGGCGTTCGGTGGGCGTTCGGTGGGAGTTCGGTGGGAGTTCGGTCAGACCCGGTTCGGGCGACGGTTGGGCGCGGATGCCACGCTCCGGTCACGATCCAGGGCCCGCAGTGATCGGGGCCGGGAGCTCGGGGGCCGGCGGGTCCTCTTCAGCGGGCCACAGGCCGCGACCTGTGAGTCCCACATAACACTGGCAGTTGCCTGTGATGTCACAGCCAGGTGCCTGTGTTACCTGCCTCTCACAGGCCGCGGCCTGTGGCGCCGAAAAGGGCACCCCGCCCTGCCCGCCCGTGCCCGCCCGTGCCCGCTCGTGCCCGCCCGTGCCCGCCACCCAACGGGGGCGAAAAAGAACCTCGCCCAGCATGACCCAAGAGCAAGGAGCCGATGTGACCATCTTCTACGGACCTCGGGACGAGCCTATCCCCGCGATGTTCGATGCCTTGGCCTCGGACACCCGGCGCTCGATCCTGTGGCTTCTTCGCACGCCGTCGCTCTCCGCGACCGACATCGGTGACCACTTGGGGGTCAGGCAGCAGACCGTCTCCGAACATCTCGCGATCCTCCAGAGGAGCGGGCTGGTTCAGCGGGTGAGCTGGAGTCGCTACGCCGTCGATGAGGAGGGCGTGAGGCACCTGAAGGAGTTCATCGACAGGCACTTCGTAGAGTCCCGCGACACGCGGCCGATGTTCTGACGACTCTCGACGAGGGACACGCGCCCCCCGAGTCCGGGCGCACAGCCTTACTCGCCCGCCCAGACCCGCCCGAACACCTGGTTGCCCAGCAGCCATCCGCGCTGCGTCACGCGCCAGCGATCGTCAGCGCGCTCGAGCAGCCCGTCGCCGACCAGCGACTCCAAGACGCCCACGACCCCCGCGCGGCTCGCAAGCGCCGGGTCGATCCCAGCGGACAGGCGCAGCCCCAGCATCGCGTCCTCCCGAGCCGCCTCGTCAGCGGTCAGCCATTCGATCTCGGCCGGTGGCGCCAGCGGCGCGTCGAGCCATGCCTGAACATCCGACGCATATGCATAGCGCAGACGGGCCGCGCCAGCCGGAGCGGTCGCGCTCACGCCAACGAGTCGCGCGTCATCAGCTGCGACCATCCCGTGTGCGGCCGGCCCCACCGCGAGGTACGGCCGCCCCGTCCAGTACGCCGAGTTGTGGCGGGACTCATGCCCGGGAACCGCGAAGTTGGCCACCTCGTAGCGCACGATCCCTGCCGCACCCAGCATCCGCTCGGCCGTCAGCATCATCTCCGCAGCCAGATCCGGGTCCGGCGCGGGCAGCACTCCGGACAGCACCTGGGCGTCCATGGGCGTCCCGGGCTCCACGGTCAGCGGATAGACCGAGACATGTGCGGCGCCGGTATCGATCGCGCGAACAAGGGATTCCTCCCAGGAACGCATGTCCTGCCCCGGCACCCCGCACATCAAGTCGATCGACAGGTCCAAGGCACCGGTCGCCATCACGCCACCCGCCGCGCGCTCGGCGCTGCCCGCGTCGTGCGGGCGTCCGAGCACTCGCAGCACCGAGTCGTCGAACGACTGGACGCCCAGGCTGACCCGCGTCACGCCGGCGGGCACGAGCGCCGCCGCAAGCGCGGGCACCATGGAGTCGGGATTGGCTTCGACCGTGACCTCGGCACCTTCGCCCGCGACACCGAACACGGTCCGCATCGCGGTCACGAGCCGCGGCAGCCGCGCTCCGAGTACCGAGGGAGTGCCGCCACCGAAGTAGAGGGTCGACGCATGGGCGCAGGAGCCGGCCGGCGCAAGCGTGCTCGCCTGGACGGTCAGTGCGGCGACCACCGTATCGGCCAGCCGCTCGGAGGTCACGACCGAGCAGAAGTCGCAGTAGCCGCACTTGGAGACGCAGAGCGGCACGTGCACGTAGACGTGCTCGGGGAACTCAGTCATCGACCTTGAGGATGGCCATGAACGCCTCCTGCGGCACCTCGACCGTCCCGAGGTTCTTCATCCGCTTCTTGCCCTTCTTCTGCTTCTCGAGCAGCTTGCGCTTGCGGGAGATGTCGCCGCCGTAGCACTTCGCGATGACGTCCTTTCGCATGGCGCGGACCGTCTCACGGGCAATGATCCGTCCGCCGATGGCCGCCTGGATCGGCACCTCGAACATCTGCCGAGGGATGATCTCGCGAAGCTTCTCGGTGAGCATCTTGCCGCGCGCGTACGCCTTGTCCCTGTGCACGATGAACGACAGCGCGTCGACCGGCTTGCCGGCCAGCAGCACGTCGAGCTTCACCAGTTCGCTCCGACGGTATCCGATGAGCTCGTAGTCCAGCGACGCGTAGCCCTTCGTGCGGCTCTTGAGCTGGTCGAAGAAGTCCATGATCAGTTCCGACAGCGGCATCTCGTAGTGCATATCCACGGTCGTGTTCGACAGGTACTGCATGTTCACGAACGACGCGCGATGGCCGTCGGTGAGCTCCATGACCGCGCCCACGTACTCGGGCGGCACCAGCACCGTGACCTTGAGATACGGCTCCTCCATGAAATCGACGCTGCCGGCGTCGGGCATGTCCTGAGGCGAGTGGATGGTCACCACGTCGCCGCGGGTCTTGGTCACGCGGTACTCCACTGACGGTGCCGTCGCGAGCAGGTCGAGGTCGAACTCGCGCTCGAGGCGCTCCTTGACGATCTCCATGTGCAGCAGCCCGAGGAACCCGCAGCGGAACCCGAAGCCCAGCGCGTGCGAAGACTCGGGCTCATAGATGATCGCCGGGTCGTTGAGGCGAAGCCGGTCCAATGCGTCGCGCAGCTCCGGGTACTGGTCACCGTCGATCGGGAACAGGCCCGTATACACCATCGGCTTGACGTCGCGGT
The DNA here is from genome assembly GCA_025361885.1 of Coriobacteriia bacterium. GTDB lineage: Bacteria > Actinomycetota > Coriobacteriia > Anaerosomatales > PALSA-660 > JANYJF01. Next base: position 12,368 of record JANYJF010000057.1, on the reverse strand, counting down.
AGCCGGGCAGCGCCTCCGTCGAGCCGTGCCTGGCGAGCGTGACCGTGTCTCCGACCTTCACGAGCGAGGGGTCCTTCAGCCCGGTCACGAGGTAGCCCACCTCGCCGACGCCGAGCTCGTCGACGGGAACGTTGGCGGGGCGGCGGTAGCCGACCTCTTCGACGTCCGTCACCGTGCTCGTCGCCATCATCCGGATCTTCGTGCCGGCGGAAATTGAGCCGTCGACGACGCGGATCAGCGCGACGACGCCTCGGTATGCATCGAAGTAACTGTCGAAGATGAGTGCCTTCAAGGGCTTGCCGGCGTCGCCGATGGGAGCCGGCACCCGGTCGACGACCGCCTGGAGCGCCTCGCGGATGCCTTCGCCCGTCTTGCCCGAGGTCAGCACCGCATCGTCGGCGGGGATGGAGAGCGCCTCCTCGATCTCGTGGCGCACACGCTCCGGGTCCGCGGAGGGGAGGTCGATCTTGTTGATGACCGGGATGATCTCGAGGTTCGCGTTCATGGCCATCAGAGCATTCGCGACGGTCTGCGCCTCGACGCCCTGTGCGGCATCGACGACCAGAAGCACACCCTCGCACGCGGCGAGCGAGCGCGAGACCTCGTAGGTGAAGTCGACGTGGCCCGGCGTGTCGATGAGGTTGAACGTGTACTCGATGCCATCGGCAGCGGTGAACAGCACGCGGACGGCCTGCGACTTGATGGTGATCCCGCGCTCGCGCTCGATGTCCATGGAGTCGAGGACCTGTTCGACCATGTCGCGGTCCTCGATGGTGTGCGTCAGCTGCAGCACACGATCGGCCAGGGTCGATTTTCCGTGGTCGATGTGCGCGATGATCGAGAAGTTGCGTATGCGGGCGGGGTCAGTCATGGCCGCGATAGTCTAGCAGGCGAGACGTGGAATGGCGACGCTGGGAGCACGGCTTCGCACACGGGCCGCGAGGGACCCGTGGCTGGACCACGGCGGCGACCCGCGCGATCCGGGCGATGACCGCCCCGACATGCTCCGGGTCGAACTCCAGCTTGTCGGCGGGCACGCGGGCGAGCTCAGCCAACAGCGCCGGCGACGTCGCGCAACCCGTTGGCGACACCCGAGACCGTGTGATAGACTCTGCGGGTTCGTCCGTACACCCCTGTGCGCGAACGGGCACCATCAACGCATCGGAAGGATCTGGATCAGTTGGCGAACATAAAGAGCCAGAAGAAGCGCATCCTCACCAACGCCAAGGCCGCTGAGCGCAACAAGGCGGTCAAGTCGTCCGTGAAGACCGCACTCAAGAAGGTCGACAAGGCAGTAGACGCCGGCGACAAGACCGCGGCGACCGAGGCCGCCCTGGTCGCGACCCGTGCGCTGGACAAGGCCGCCAGCAAGGGTGTCATCCACGCGAACCAGGCCGCGAACCGCAAGTCCGGCGTGGTCAAGAAGGTCGCGAAGCTCGAGGGTTAGCGCTCCCGCCGGCACACACCGGCGACCCACCGCTCGAGGACGAGCCTGGTATCCACCGGGCTCGTCTTCATTTCCCCCTCCGCCTTGGCGGCGGCACGCAGCGCTCGCGTGAGCTCCTCGGCGGTGAACGAGCGGGCCTGACGCGCCGCCTTCTCCACCTGCCACGGCGCCATCCCGACCGCGGGCGCTATCTGGGCGACGGGCGCGCGCCGGTCCATCATCGCCTTGACGCCGATGAGCGTGCGAACGTGGCGCACCGACATGGCATGGGTCCCGTGCACCGACTCCCCCGACTCGACCAGACGAGCGAGCAGCCGCAGCGCGCCCCGACAATCGCGCGACCCGAGGGCGTCGAGGTAGTCGAACACGGACACCGGCGCGGCGGAGGAAACGACTTCCTCGACATCCTTGGCCGTGACCTCACAGCCGTCGCCCACGTACGCGACGACCTTGTCCGCCTCGCTGTCGAGCCTGCGCAGATCGCGGCCGACAGCGGCCACGAGCGCCTCGGCGGCAGCGGCGGACACCGCATGCCCCTTGTCGCGGAACATCCGGGCCACTTCGCCCGGGTACTCGTTGCGCTTGGGAGCCGCGTACTCGGCGACGCCCCCCAGTGCAGCGACGGCCTTGTACAGCCGCGTGTTCTTCGCGAGCTTCTCCGCGGTCAGCACGAGGCACGTGTACGGTGCCGGGTCCTTCGCGTAGTCCGCCAGCGCGCCCAGTTCGGCGGCGGGCAGCTTCTCGGCGTGACGCAGCACCACGAGTCGCCGCTCGGACATGAAGGGCATCGTGTTGGCGGCGCCCAGAACGTCGTCGGCGTTCGCACCTGTCTCGGTGTCGAACGTATCCAGGTTGAAGTCGAGGTCGGCGACTTTCGCCAACCGGTCACGCAAGCGGCGGACCGCGCGCTCCAGCAAGAGCTCCTCGGTGCCGTGTATGAGATAGACGGGCTTGAGGTCCGCCAGGTCGTTGACTGCCATGACGCTCCGCGCGCGGGTCGGGGAAGAGTCCCGGCGCGGCTCGCGCGCTCGTGCACCGGGTGGCGTCCATTGTCGCATACGACACGGGCGCGACGGCGCGTCGTCCGGGCTCGCCCAGCGACGTGGCCGCCGCCACGCGGGCCGACGAGACCCGCCACCCGCCTGCTCCCGTGTCGACCGTGATGTCACCCTGGAGGTCCGTGCGCCACGCCCGGACGTTCGCGTCCGCGAGCACGCGCATGGCCGCGGCGTGCGGGTGCCCGAAGCGGTTGCCACCGCCCACGCTGATCAGCGCCTCGCTGGGACGCCACTTCGCCAGGGTCTGCGGTAGGACACCGTTGACGCTCCCGTGATGGGCGGCCTTCATCACCTGGAACGGACCCGTGGCGGCGGCGCCGCCCTTCTCCAGCGCCCCGAGCTGCGCGCGCTGCTCGGCATCGCCAAGGAGCAGTGCCGAACATCCATCGCGCTCGACGGCAAGGATGACGCTCGTGTCGTTCGTCTCCAGGTCCTTCGACGCTTGCGCTGGTGGCCACAGAACGCGCACGTGCGACGCGCCCAGCTGCCACTCCATCCCGGCGTGCAGCGGGGTCCACCCGTCGCGTGCGAGGGAATCGGCGGTCGCGCGCGCATCCTTCAGAGGCGCGGCGTCAGAGAGGTCGGGGCCGCCGATCCAGCCCACTCGCGCCACCCCGACAAGCCCCTTCAGCCCCCCGGTGTGGTCGGCGTGCGCGTGTGTCAGAACCACGCAGGACAGGTCGCGGATCCCCGCCCGGGCGAGCGCGCGGCGCATGGTCTTGGCGTCCGGCCCCGTGTCGATGAGCATGGCCGCCTCGCCGTCGCGCACCAGGATCGAGTCTCCCTGCCCGACATCCAGCACGACGATCGCGCTCCCCGGCCGCAGCGGCGGCCCCAAGACGACCAACATCAGGCACGCCGTCGCGAACCCCGCAGCCAGTCGCACGCGCCAGCGCCGCTGGGGCTGCGGCCACCGCACCCACGCGACCACCATCCCGGCCGCCCAAGCGACGACAGCCCACACGGGAAGCGCGTCCACCGGAAAGGCGGCGCCGGGCAGCGCCGCGATAGCGGTTGCCACTCGCACGGCCATCGAGGTCGCGGCACATGCTCCCCCGAGCAGCACGTCGGCCGCGGCCGGCCACAACGTCGCGAGGACTGCACCGGAGACGCCCCCCGCGAGCGCCGCCTGCACGAGCGGCACGACCGCCACGAGTGTGACCACGCCCGCGGTCGAGATCATCCCGAAGATCCCTGCCGCGAGCGGCAGGGTCCCGAGCTGCAGACTGAGCAGACTGCCCAGCCCATCCCCGACCCGTCGCAGGCCGTCCGGCAGGGCCGCGGTCAGCCACCTGCCCGCGAGCGGCCCGAACACCACCACACTGGCGACCGCCATGACGCCAAGCTGCAGTCCCACCTCGAACACGGCGCGCGGCTCCAGTCCTACGAGCACGACAGCCGCCGCGGCGAGCCCCGCGAGCGCGTCGCGCCTTCGGCCCAGCAGGTGGGCCAACCATCCGGCGACGACCAGCAGTAGAGCGCGCAGCACAGCCACCCGCAGTCCCGTCGCAAGGGCGAAGACCGACCCGACGACGAGCGCCGCCATGGCCTGCGTCCGCCGATCCGCCCCCGCCACCCGCACGACCCACGCCGCGAGGAGGCAGGCCAGGCCCAGATGCAGCCCGGACGCGGCCACCAGGTGACCCGCTCCCGCCGCCCGCAGCGCGTCCTCCGCGGGCGTCCCCGCGATCCGCCGCCGATCGCCGAGCAGCGTCGAGACCAGAAGGTCCGCTCCCGGGCCCCGGATCCGCCCCAAACGAGTGCCGAGCTGCGCGCGCCACCTGGCGATCGATGCGGCCGGACCGCCCGGCCACTCCCGCGACGTCACAGCCCATACGCTGCCGTTCGCGCACTCCCCCGCGCGCTCGGCATCCCGCGCACCAGGCTTTGCCGGATCCACCGCCGCGAACCGCGACTTGAACACCACGCGCATCCCGAACGCCGGCTCGCAAGCATCCTTCGGCCATCGCAGCGACACCAGCGCCCCGACGCCACCCCTGGTTGCGCCGTCTCCTCCCCCGTCCAGCCGGACCGCGACCCGCAGCCCGCTCATCCCCGCGGAGGGATCCTCGACCACGACCCCGGTCCACTCGGCCGGCTTCGAGGCAGCGAGCACGGAGGCGTCCGTGCGCCACCGGATCCAATACATGCCGCCCAAAGCCGTCCCCGCGGCGCAGGCGGCGAGCAGAAGACACACCATGCGGGCAGCACTCCAGCGGTCACGCAGGGCTACAGCGCCGGTCGCGGCGGCGCCCAAGACCGCGACCGCGCACCACACCCACCCCGGCCACGCTCCTGAGGCGTACGAACCCCACGACAGCTCCTCCGCGAGCAGGGCGCCGCACCACAGCCCCGCCGCGCACCACGCCAGCGGCGGTATCGAAGGACGTGTAGGATGTGACGGCGCCACGCCTCACCGCACCGATATCAGATCTTTGAGCGAGTCGAACTTCTTCGCGCCGATACCCGTGACACGCATCAGGTCGTCGGCCGAGCGGAACGGTCCGTTCTTCTCGCGGTCGGCCACGATCTTCGCAGCCGTCGACGGGCCCACGCCGGGCAGTGCATCGAGCTGGGCGGCCGTCGCCGTGTTGAGGTTCACCTTGCCGCCGGCTGATGGCGAGGCGCCGCCTGCCGCTCCTCCGCTCGCGCCCGCTCCGCCCCCACCCGCCGACCCCGCCGCCGCTTCGTCCGCCGTCGGCACGATCACCTGCTCGCCATCCTCGACGACGCGGGCGAGATTGAGAGCAGCCGGCGCGGCGTTAGCGAGCAGCCCGCCAGCGGCCGTGATGGCATCCGCCGCCCGGGAGCCCTTGCGCACCGTGTAGACGCCGGGCATCCGCACCGCGCCGACCACATGTACCGTGACGCGCGCGGACTCCGTGGCCGCCACCGAGCCGCCGCCGGCGCCGTCAGGCCCCGAACCGCCGTCAGCCCCCGTACCACCCGCCTTGGCCGTGCTCGTCCGCGAGCCTGCGCCACCGACCGGCTGCGCCCCAGTCGGCCCGCCCAACCACCGCCACGCCCCGAAGCCCAGCAGAACCACGCACACCGCCACCGCCGCCAGGACGCCGGGTTTCGGCAATCCCGACAGCCCCGCCCTGCAGGCGATCTCCTCGAGCCAGTCTCGTATCTCCGGACGCACGGACGCCCCCTTCGCCATCCGGGGCGAAGGGGGCGCCGACTGCGGTTCTGCTCGATCTTAGGGCACCGCTCCGACCGGGTCCTTACCGGTTCCGGCCCGCCATCGCCATCCGGGGCAAGCCGCGCGGCACATATCGAGAGCGCACCGCGCAGCCGAGGCAGCTCGCGTCTACCCAGCGACCACGCTCACGAGCTTGCCTGGCACCACGACGACCTTGCGCACGGTCAGCCCGGCCAGATGCGCCACCACGTTGGGCGCCGCCACCGCGAGCGCCTTGAGCGACTCATCGTCGATGTCGGTCGGGACGACCAGCCGGTCGCGGACCTTCCCGTTGACCTGCACCGGGATCTCGACTTCGTCCATCACCACGGCCGAAGGGTCGAACGCCGGCCACTCGGAGCGGTGGACGGAGCCGTGGTGCCCGAGCACCACGCGCCACAGCTCCTCGCCCATATGCGGGGCGATGGGCGACAGCAGCTGCGTCACCGCCTCGGCCACCTCGCGCAGCAGGGCCAGGTCGCGCATCCCCGGGGCCGTGTCGCGGCGGTAGTCCATCGCGGCGTTCACGAGCTCCATGATGGCGGAGATGGCGGTGTTGAACTGGAAGCGCTCGACGTCCTCGGTCACGCGACCGATGGAGCGGTGCGTCGCCGCGCGCAGCGCCTTCTCGCCCGGACCGCCCGCAGCCGCCACGCCGCAGCCGCCCGCGGTCTCCCCGGCGATCTCATCGACGAGCCGCCAGGCGCGCGACATGAACCGCCACATGCCCTCGAGGCCGTCGTAGCTCCAGTCGAGGTCCTTGTCCGGCGGCGCCATGAACAGGATGTAGGCGCGCAGCGTGTCGGCGCCGTACTTCGCGATCATGTCCTCGGGTGCCACCACGTTGCCCTTCGACTTGGACATCGTGGCGCCGTCGAGCTTGACCATCCCCTGGGTCAGCAGGTTGGTGAACGGCTCGTCGAAGCCGAGCAGCCCCAGGTCGCGCAGGACCTTCGTGAAGAAACGCGAGTACAGCAGGTGCAGGATCGCGTGCTCGATGCCGCCGATGTACTGGTCCACCGGCATCCAGTAGTCGGCGTTCTCACGCGAGAAGGCGGCCTGGTCGTTGCGGGCGTCGCAGTAGCGCAGGTAGTACCACGACGAGCACGTGAACGTGTCCATCGTGTCGGTCTCGCGCTTGGCGGGACCGCCGCATCTCGGACATATCGTCTCGTAGAACTCCGGGTGGTCGGCGAGCGTCTCGCCCTTCGTGATGTCGACGTCCATCGGGAGCACGACCGGCAGCTGGTCGAAGGGCACGGGCACGAGCCCGCACGTCGGACAGTGGATCGCCGGGATGGGGTTGCCCCAGTACCGCTGCCGCGAGATGAGCCAGTCGCGCAGCCGGTAGTTCACGGCGAAGCGACCGAGGCCGCGCTCCTCGAGCCAACGCGTGACCGCGTTCATGCCTTCGGAGTCCTTGCCGCCGCGAAGCCCGGTGAACTCGCCCGACTGGACCATGACGCCGGGGCCGGCGTATGCCTCGTCCCACGACACGTCCTCGCTCAGCAGCTCCTGCACGCCCGCGAGCTCCGCGAGAGCCGGGTCGTCGTCCGCGATGACCACCGGCGGCACCGGCAGGCCGTACTTCCTCGCGAATTCGAAGTCGCGCTGGTCGCCGGAGGGCACGGCCATGACCGCACCCGTCCCGTAGTCCATGAGCACGTAGTTCGCGACCCATACCGGCACCTTCTGGCCGTTGACCGGGTTGACCACGTGGCGGCCGGTGAACGCGCCGACCTTCGGGGTCTCGCCACTCGAGCGGTCGACGGCGGTCTCCCTGGATGTGATGTCGACGACTCGCATGACGTCGGTCTCGTACTCCGTCCCAGCCACGATCGTGCGCACGAGCGGGTGCTCCGGCGCGAGCAGGAAGAAGCTGCAGCCGAAGAGCGTGTCGGGACGCGTCGTGAACACCGTGATGCGCTCGTCGCACTCCTCGCCAGAATCGTCGCAGAGAGCGAACTCCACCTCGGCACCGTGGCTGCGGCCGATCCAGTTGGCCTGCATGGCCTTGACCCGATCGGGCCAGCCGGTGAGCCCCTCCAGGTCGTCGAGCAGCTCGTCGGCGTAGTCGGTGATCTTGAGGAACCACTGCTCCAGCTCGCGCTTCTCGACCCGGGACTTGCAGCGCCAGCACACGCCTTCGCCTATGACCTGCTCGTTGGCCAGCACCGTCTTGCAGCTCGGGCACCAGTTCACGGGCGAGGACTTGCGCTCGACGAGGTCGCGCTCCCACATCTTCAGGAAGATCCACTGGCCCCAGCGGTAGTAGTCGACGTCGCAGGTCTTGATCATGCGGTCGGGGTCGTACGAGAAACCCATGCGACGGAAGGAAGCGGCCTGCTTCTCGATGTTGGCGTAGGTCCACGTCGCGGGATGCGTCCCACTCTTGATCGCCGCGTTCTCAGCAGGCAGACCGAACGCGTCCCAGCCGATCGGGTGCAGCACGTTGAAGCCGCGCATCGTGGCCGCGCGCGCGACGACGTCGCCGATCGTGTAGTTGCGGACGTGTCCCATGTGGATGTCGCCCGAAGGGTACGGGAACATCTCGAGGACGAACTTCTTGGGCTTTGCGGCGTCCTCGACCACCGAGTAGAGTCCCTCGGCGTCCCAGGCGTCCTGCCACTTGGTCTCGATGGCGTGGGGATCGTACTTGCTGGTCACTGGGAGGCCTCCGTGCGATCGGGATCGGCGTTCGGCTGGCGACCATTCTAGCGGATTGGGGGCTCACCACGGGGCCGAGGCCACCGTCCGCCCGAGCCCGCTTCAGGCCGTGATCGTGCCGAGGCCCGCCGGCGACCGTACTCATCGCCCTGTGTGAACGAGCGACGCCCCGCCCTCCCGAAACGGATGACGGAGCATCGCAGTCAACAGAAGTGACGCTTACGGGAGCGAGCGCACCTTGGGCTCACGTGCCCACTGGCGGGTCTTTGCCGCCTCGATGAACGACGTGGGGTCGGCGGCGTCGACGATTCCTGCGTCGAGTTTGAGGCCGGCCGCCTTGAGCAGCATCTTTCCACCTTCATCAGCGCCGATCGCCTTGAGGTGGCCGAACGCGTCGCGCACGAAGTCGATCGCCGCACCCTCCTTGGCGAGCCGCTTCGCGCCTTCGCCGGAAACGATCACCGCTACGGCGTCGAACACGACTGACGGCGTCCCCGCGAGCTGGTGTTCGACGATCTCGTACTTGCCGCCTTCCAGCCCGACCTCGCCGATCTTGGGCGCGACGAGCTTGACGGTGGCGCCGGCGCCGTGTGCCGCCCGGCGGATCGAGTCGATGGCGGCCGCGTCGGATCCCTCCGCTATCAGAATGCCCACAGAGCGTCCCTTGAGCGTGTCCTTCATCTTGCCGATGAGCCCCAAGGCGGGCGATCCCGGCAGGTCGAGGATGCGCGCGGCAGCCTTCGGCGCAGGGGGCAGCTTGCCCATCGACAGGCCGTCCGCCACCCGCTTGGCCAGACGGGGATCGATGTTGCGCAGATGTCCGACCACCGCATCACGCACGTGCGGCGTTTCCAGCTTGGACAACTCGAACACGTACGCCGCCGCGATATGGGATTGCTCGACGGAGTTCTGACTGCGGAAGAACTGTCGCGGCTGGCTGTAGTGATCGGCGAAGCTGCCCGGTCGGATGCGGCTCTTCAGGCCATGATCGATGGACAGGGCCGCGCTGGTGAACCCGTTGGGTGTCTCGAGGGGCCGGTCCGGCTCGAGTGACTGCGGCTCGTAGTTGGTCCGGCCGCGGGGAACGGACATCTGCATGTGCCCGTCACGCTGGTTGTTGTTCACGGGACACTTGGGCGCATTGATGGGGATCTGGTGGAAGTTCACCCCGCCGAGACGTGACAACTGCGTGTCGGTGTACGAGAAGAGCCGACCCTGCAGGAGCGGGTCGTTGCTGAAGTCGATGCCCGGTACGAGGTTGGCCGGGCAGAAGGCGACCTGCTCGGTCTCGGCGAAGAAGTTGTCGGGCCAGCGGTCGAGTACCATGCGCCCGATGGTGGTGAGCGGCACGAGCTCTTCCGGGATCAGCTTGGTGGGGTCGAGGTGGTCGAAGGGGAAGCTGTCCGCCTGCTTCTGCGTGAACAACTGCACGGAGAACTCCCATTCCGGATACTCGCCGGCTTGGATGGCTTCGAACATGTCACGCCGGTGGAAGTCAGGGTCCGCACCGGCGAGCTTGACCGTCTCATCCCACACGGTCGACTGCAGGCCGAGCTTGGGGCGCCAGTGGAACTTCACGAAGGTGCTATGACCCAAGTGATCGATCAGCCGGAAGGTGTGGACGCCGAACCCTTCGATCATCCGAAGCGAACGTGGGATGGCGCGGTCCGACATCGCCCACATGACGGCGTGCATCGATTCGGGGGTGTGCGACACGAAGTCCCAGAACGTATCGTGAGCGCTTCCAGCCTGCGGGAACCCGCGGTCAGGCTCCATCTTCACGGCGTGGACGAAGTCGGGGAACTTGATCGCGTCTTGGATGAAGAAGACGGGGATGTTGTTGCCGACGATGTCGAAGTTGCCTTCCCCGGTATAGAACTTCACGGCAAAGCCGCGCACGTCGCGGGGGGTGTCCACGGACCCGGCTCCCCCAGCCACGGTCGAGAAGCGGCAAAAGACGGGGGTCTTGACGCCGACCTCAGTGAAGATCTTCGCCGTCGTGGCCTTGCTCAGCGATCCCGTCAGTTCGAAGTATCCGTGAACACCGGTGCCACGCGCGTGCACGATGCGTTCCGGGATACGCTCATGATCGAAGTGCATGATCTTTTCTCTGAGGACAAAGTCCTCGAGCAATGTCGGACCATGTTCGCCGGCGTGCAGCGAGTTCTGGTCGTCCGAGATCTGCAGGCCTTGGTTGGTAGTGAGAGCCGGGTGCTTGCCCCCGGCTTGCTGATGCAGCTCACCGGCGTTACCCCTGATCCCGGGCTCGTCCTTGACCGGTACCCTCCTCTTGCCGACAGCGGGCTGGTCCCTCCTGCGTGCAGCCATGGTGGCCTCCTTGATGTTTGGCGGGAGCCAGTGTCGTCGACCCCGCCTGGCGGGTGCGTACCCGCTATCAACCCGGCGGAATCGATGCCGAAGCGCCCAGAGTTCCACGTTGGCTCGATTACGTGGATGCCGCGGCTGGCGCGGCGGCTTCTTGATTCCACTGCTCGAGCATCTGCAGCGACAATCTGATCGGGGGTCGGGCCACCCCTCGTGCTCGCTGAGTGTCGCATCGCCGCAGATCAGGGGCTGTGTCTCGTGCCGAATCTCCCTGCCGCATCCCAGCGGTTTGCGGGCGGGTTCATGGCGTTTCCCGGACACAAGGCACGCGAATAGCACGCCGATGCTCAGCTATGGAGCGGCGCAGGCTTCCTCATGAAGTGCCCGCACAACACGAGGGACCCGCCTGACGTCTCCGCCCTGCGAGTCCCTCGTTCACGCGTCAACAGTTCTCGTGAGGGCTAGTTGCCCACGTAGTAGCTGATTCCCTCGAAGCGGTAGACGCCGCCCAGGGTGTCGATGACATTCTGCTTCTCACTCTCAGAGGATGTGTAGAAGTGGGCACGCTTCTTGATGTTGTAGAACCGGTAGACCGGCAGCGTGTTGGTCGGGTTGGCGGTGTTGATCGCGTAGGACGGTCCCTCGAAGCGATACACGGTGCCGAGGGTGTTGCGCACGTTCCACATCTCCGACTCGCTCGCGGTGTAGAAGTGCACACCGGCCTTGAAGTTGTAGAAGCGGTACACGGACATGGGTGTATAGACGAACTCGCCTGCGACGCACACGATCGAAGTCGTGGCGAGCACCTCGTTGGTCGTGGCGTCTTCGAGGGTCAGCGTCGTCGAGTAGGTCCCGACCTTGTCAGCAATGACATAGAAGTCGGTCGTGGCGCTGTAGCCGTTGGGGACCGTGAAGCCGGCGGGCGGGCCGAAGCCGTCGACCACCGAGTTGTACCAGTTGCCCGCTGAGTCCTTGAACCATGCCTGCACGTGGGCCTTGGCCTCAGCGTTGGCGGCGACGACGACCTTGACGGTCCTTGTCGAGCCGGAGCTGTTGGTCAGCGTGACGCCGACGTTGGAGGCAGCCGCGGGAGCAGCGGTCGGGGCGGCTGCGAGCAGCGTGCCCTTGAGGACCTTGACGGAGGTCGGGGACGCGTTGAGGACGAACAGCGCGGGCACCGCCAGTGCTTGCGCGGGACCTAAGGGGACGACCATCGCAGCGATCGCTATCGCAATCATCGAACTCAACAAGCGGGACGACCATGAAGCTCTTCTTTCGGACATTGATCCTCCTAGTTGATTCGCCGCTCAAGTCCAGCGGCGCAATGACGGGGTCTTCCGCTTTGACAGTGCCTGACTGTCAGTGTGATTACTGTCTTCACGGCAACGCGTCGCCGGCCCCCCCCTTACTCGGTGTCGCGGACGCGGCGAACTTGAGTTCAGCCACAGGCCCTGGGTCGTCAAGCGTGTCCCCGGCTGCTCCGCATCAACAGCGTCACTTCCGAACTTGATGATGCGCTCACCGTCGCATAGGACGCAAGAGCGTGCCGGACGAGCGCGTAAGGATTTGGGGGGGTCTACTCTCAGTTCATGGGATCGAACATCCCGCGGAACGGCTGGCGCGTGGAGAACGGCATCAGGTGCCCCGCCGGTGGTTCGTATCCCTTACCGTCCGAGCGTACCATCTC
>JANYJF010000064.1 GCA_025361885.1 Coriobacteriia bacterium | reverse complement strand
CTGTGCATCGCCCGTGCCTTGGCCACACGGCCCGAAGTGCTGCTGATGGATGAGCCGGCGAGCGCGCTGGACCCGATCTCCACGCAGCAGATCGAGGACACCATCGCGGAGCTCAAGACCGGCATCACCATCGTGATCGTCACCCACAACATGCAGCAGGCGGCGCGCATCTCGGACGAGACGGCGTTCATGCTCCGCGAGAGCATGGACAAGCCAGCCGGGCTCATAGAGGTCGGCGATACCAGGGTGATGTTCACCAATCCGACCGACAAGCGGACCGAGGCGTACATCACGGGCAGATTCGGCTAGGGTTCGGGCCCCGGGCAGGTCGGGGGCGAGTGCGAGGGCGCGGCCTTACAGCTCGACGGTCCTCCACAGGCTGCGCGAGCGGAATCGGCTGCCGGGGCGCACCTCGGCATCGGTCTGCAGCATGATGCGCGCGCGACCGGCGAAGGGCTTGTCGGGGATGGAGACCCACAGACGCCCACCCTCGAGCATGACCTGCGGCGAGGCGCCCAGCTCCGCGGTGTTGGAGGCTCGGTGGAGCGCCTCGGCCTTCTCGTGGATGACTGCGATGTCGATGCGCTCGGGTGCGGCGTCACCACCGAAGAGGCGCACGTGCACCCCGTAGCGCATTGTTGGATCGAGCTTGCCGACCGGGCGGAGCCCCACCCAGACGCGTCCGCCGCCGCGGGCGACTGCCACGTCGGCCACGTCCCACGGGCCGCGACGAGGCGGGATCAGCGGGCTCTCGACGGGCTCGCGCAGGATCGTGGTGCCGGTGGGCACGACGTCCGCACCCGGGACGTCGCCGGTGAGGCGTCCCACGCGCACCGGCTCCCACGTGGCGAAGACCTCGTTGGTGCGGACGAACGAGTGCATGAACACGCTCAGGTCCGGGATGGCGTTCTGGGTGCGGTACTGCATGATGGCGCGCTGCTTGGCCTGCCGGGCATCGTCGCTTATAGCAAGCGAGTGCCACGTCTCCCCGATGCCGACCAGCGGTGCCGGGGGCTCCAGGCGGGCGGTAGGCAGGTACAGCCAGGGGAACGGGTAGTGGCCGTGGTGCACGAGGTACCCGAGGCGCAGCCCCGTGTAGCCTGTGTCGTTGAGCGCGTAGTCCGTGAACGCGCTCGTTGCCCAGTGGTCGTGATGCGAGTCTGTCGGGTCCGGATAGACGACCGCGGTCGGCCTGTAGTCACGGACGATCTGCTCGAGGTTCTTCGCAAGGTTCGCTCCGCACAGCGGGGCGTCGGGCTCCCATGCGAAGGGGTAGGGCGAGGTGATGTGGCCGTTGGCGCCTTTGTGAGGGTTCGTGTAGTCCCAGTCGGCGTCCCACAGGCTGTTGACGCTGCCGTCCTGGTAGCCCAGGAACAGCATGTCGGCCGCCGGCAGTCCGAGCGAGGAGACCGCAGCCTGGACTTCCTTGTGCCGGATCCCGCCCAGCTCGACGTACACCGCGGGGCTCAGTCTCCCTTTGGACAGGCGGAGCGCGGCACGGCGATAGGCGTCGCCGGCGGTGATGACCACGACCCTCACCTGCCGTCCGTCCGCCAGTGCCGAGGAGATCAGGCCGCCGGGAGCGAGCGACTCGTCGTCCGGGTGCGGCGCGATCACCAGGATGCGCTGACCGAGCGCGTCGAGCGTCATGGGCTGCGCGTCGGATCCCCGAAGTGACGGGAGGGCTGTTCGTGCGGCGGCGAAGCCGAGGCCACCGACGACCAAGACGCCCGCGGCTGCGGCAAGGACCTGCTGCCAGGACAGGGAGAGCGACAAGCGCGACATCCTCGTCTTCTTCAAGAGGGTTCGACCATCCTGCGTATCATAGCGCGCCAGGGACCGGCGGAGTCGCGCCCGAGAAGTCCGGACAATAGGAACGAGACGCGTTGGGGGGAACGCGCCTCGTTTCGTTCGGGAGCGAGCGGGCCCCAGCTAGAGGGGGAGGCAGCCGGGACGCTCAAACTCCGAGGATTGCAGAAGCAATCCGCATGCCACTCGCAGCCGCGATCGTGGCCGATGCCGACTACGGCAACGAGGGACCGTCGGCGCCGATCCCTCCCTGAGGCACGGTGCCCGAGGGCGCGGTGGACCCCGACGGCGCGAACACCCCGGGACTCGTTGCGCCGGGGGTCGTACCGATGCCCGTTCCGGTGCCCGGACCCGTCGTGCGTCCGGCGCCAGGAACGCCCGGCACCCACACGATCTCACCGTTCTCGAGCTTGTAGACGGTACCGATCGCCGCCCCAACGCCCTCGGCTTGCGACGTGGTGGTCCGCATGCGCTCGATCACGCCGTTCTTCTTGGTGACGAGTTCCATCCCCTTGGTGCCGGGGTTCTTCACGATCGTGACGTCGCCCTTTCCCAGCAGGTCGCTCAGCCCGAACGAGGAGAGCGAGACCACTAGGAAGCCGACCGCCAACAGGATCGCCACGTCGAAGATGTTGCCCATGGACTCCATCGGGTCGCCGTGGTGGTCGGGGATGACACCCGGACGCCGTCCCAAGAAGGGCAGGTCGCCCGGATCCGTGATCCGCTCGGGGGCCAGTGGGCCCGACGGCGGGACCGCAGCCTCGACGGCGGGCACGGCAGCCGCCGCCAGCGCGGCCTCGATCTCCTCGAGAGGCAGCGGCATCGTCTCGTCGCCTGCCCCAGCGGGCGGGGTGACGTCAGCGGTCGCGGCGTCGGGGGCTTGCTGCCCCGTCTCCGGGGACGGGGAGATGCCCGCCGTGTCCGGTGCCTGCTTCGAGCCCGGCTTGAATCTGTCGAAGATGCCCATCGCCCTACAGCTCCATGATCTCGAGTGCGTATTCCACGTCGCTGATGTCCTGGGAGTAGCGCCGGTCGCGCACCGCCGACATCAGGTAGCCGAGGCCGCCGGTCAGCAGTCCCACCACCGTGACGGAGAAAGCCACGACGAGGTTCGATGACAGCGTGGAGATGTCGCCCTTCGCGAGTCCGACGAGCGCCGGGCTGATCGGGATCAGCGTCCCCATGAGACCCAGGATGGGACCGAAGCGGACGAACACGCGGGTGTGCTCCAGCGTGCGCGTGATCCGCAGCTCCGTGTCGGCGAGGTGCTTGAGCAGCGTGCGGCGAGTCAGGTCGGACCCGTCGCCGAGCTCCTTGAAGTAGTAGGTGAAGTAGCGACCGCAGCGCAGTCCCGCCAGGCGATTCATCGCATCGGCGGGCTTGCCCGCGGTGACCTCTTCCTTCGCGGCCTTAGCGGCCGACTCGATGTTGGCGAGCCGGCGTCCGCGGTAGCCGATGACGACCTCCCAGGTGAACCGGCCGAACTCGACCATGATGTAGATGAACGACAGCAACATCGCGAACAGCACGGGGTACAGCAGAGCGCTGGCCACCACGTAGATGATCGCCTGCGGGTGCGTGACGTAGTACCCGATCGAGCTCATGAGACCCGACATGTCCCCTCCGTGTCTTCTCGTCGTATCGTCGCGGACGCGCTGTGGCGCGCCCCACTACCTTCCTGAGATGATTCCGAACGGGATCATGCCGCGAAGCGCGAGCAGCAGCTTGCCGATCGGCTGCAGCGCGATCCCGATACCCCACATTCCGCCTAGCAGGGCCAGTCCGGCTGCCTGCTTCTTCGTAAGCGGCTGCGCGGCGACTCCGCCCGGCCCAGGTAGTTTGCCTGTTCCGAACCCCCCGACGTTCTCCATGACCCAGCCACGGCGCACGCCGTTGTCGAAGATGACCTCGGGTATCGCGGTGCCGGTCCCCGTGTAGGAGCCGCCGGCAC
>JANYJF010000063.1 GCA_025361885.1 Coriobacteriia bacterium | reverse complement strand
GACGATGGAGTGACCGAGGCCGCCAACAGGCAGGGGGGCGGTGCCGCGCTGAGCATCACTCTCCCACGAGCCCCCGCGCCGGCCGACTAGCGCGACCATGCGCGCTGACGACCGTCGGATCCGCACGGCCCGCTAGCGGGCGCCACTCCACTCGTCCGCCGTCATCAGCAGGAGAACGTGGGCGTACCCCTCGAGGGTGAGGACGGCGCCCGTGTCCCGGAGCCCCAGACGGCGTGCTACGCCCAGGGAACGCTCGTTGTCGGGCAAGATGACCGCATGTACCTGGGGCAGTCCGGCGACCTCGAAGCTGTGCCGTAACAGCAGCCGTGCGCCACGGGTCACGTAGCCGTTGCCGGTCCAGGGGGCGGCCTGGTTCCAACCGATCTCCACGAGCCCGGTGTCGTCCAGGGGCTTGAGCATCACCGAACCGACCGGATGACCGACCGTCTCCGGCACGAGCGCGTAGATCCCGAGACCGGCGGCCATCGCCTCGCTGCGCGAGATGATCGAGGCGATCCGCGTGCGCGCGGCCTCCTCGTCGGTGACCGGCGCGAGTTGGAGCCAGCGCGCTATCTCCTCGTCACCATAGACGCGCAGGAAGACCTCCAGGTCGTCTTCACGCCACGCCCTCACGATGACGCCGTCGCCCCGCAAGAGAAGATCCGCGTACCGCGGCGCGCTCACGACCGCTTCCTCAGCACCCGGACGTCGCCGTCTCGCTTCGTGACCCCCTGCGCGTCGAAGTACTCGAGCAGCGGCACGATGTACTTCCGCGACGTGCCGGTGATGTCGCGCGCGTCCCTGGCCAGCATGGTCCCGTTCAGCTCCAGGTACTCGACGATGCGGCGCCGGGCCTCCTCGACCGCGCGGACCGAGAAGTGCAGTTCGGGTCCCAGACGCACGATCGTGCCCGCGCTCAGCAGCTTGGTGAGCGCCTTGCGCGCCACACCGACGTCCACGCCCGCCTCGGCCGCGAGCTCCGCCACGGTGCCGGGCTGTAGTCCCTGCCGCTCGAGGATCGGGGCGAGCTCGGCGAGCGCGGTGTCCTCCTCGAGCAGCGCCGTCACAGCGGCCAGCGGATGGCGGACCTGTCCGTCCGTCAGGCGGACCAGGCCCCGCGACTCCGCACGCGTGAGGATGGCATCGAAGACTCTTGGCCGCACCCGCCGGTCGACCAGGCCGCGCAGCGCGTTGGCGGCGATGCCGGTCGCGAGTGGATTGAGTTCGTGGAAGTCGACGAGCGACGTCTCCAGTGCGTCTGTCAGGCGGCCGAGCGCGTCCGCGGTCACGAAGTACGTCTCGTTGCCCACTTTGAGACGGTCCAGACTCGCGCGGTTCAGCTCGTCGGCGACACCGGCGCGCGGCAGACCGAGCGCCGCGGCCACCTCCAAAGAGGTCATCGGGACGCCGCGCGAGGCCAGCAGACCGGTCGCGGCGGTGGACAGGTCATGCTCGCGCAGGGCGTCGAGCAGCTCGCGCTCGGCGTCCCGCAGGTGGGTGCGGCGGGGAGGGAGCGCATCGAGCACGACCCCGCCACCGATGGTGTAGACGGGCGAATACGAGCGCACGATGAACCGGTCGTCGTAGCGCGGGGCGAGCGGGCTCTCGAGCCGGACCTGGGCATAGGCGCGCTCGCCCGGCCGCAGCCGCTCCAAGCCGTCCATGAACAGCACCCGGCCCAGCACCTCGCGGGTGCCGTGGTGCACGTGCACGCGCTCGCCGGACTCCAGGGCCGAGTCGCTGCCCGAGCCGAGATATGTGAAGTACGCGTCGAACCGGTCGGTCGTGTTCAGCGACCCCGGCGCGGCCACGATGTCGCCTCGCTCGATCTCATCGCGTTCCAGACCTGTGATGTTGATGGCCGTGCGCTGCCCAGCGACGGCCTTCTCCACCTGCTTCGAATGGACCTGCACGGAGCGGATGCGCCCGGTCTTGCCGGACGGGTACAGCTCCACCTGGTCGTCTCGCTTGGCCACGCCGGACCACATGGTGCCGGTCACGACCGTGCCCGCTCCCGAGATGGTGAACACGCGATCCACCGGCAGACGCATCGGAAGGTCGGCGTGGCGCGACTCGGTCTCGCCGGCCACCGCGTCGAGCGCGGCCAACAGGTCGTCGAGGCCCTGCCCGGTCTTGGAGCTGACCGGGACTATCGGAGCACCCTCGATCGAAGTGCCACGCAGGATCTCCTCGACGTCCGCTTCCACCAGGGCCAGCCATTCGGGATCCGCGAGGTCGCTCTTGGTTATCGCCACCACGCCGTGCGGGACGCCGAGCAGGTCGATGATGGCGAGGTGCTCGCGGGTCTGCGGCATGATGCCGTCGTCCGCCGCGACGACCAGCAGGACCACGTCGATGCCGGTGGCGCCGGCCACCATCTGCCGCACGAACTTCTCGTGGCCTGGGACGTCCACCACGCCCATCGTGCGCCCGCTCGGCAGTGTGAGCTGCGCGAAGCCGAGCTCGATGGTGACGCCGCGCTCCTTCTCCTCCGGCAGGCGGTCGGGATCGGTACCTGTCAGCGCCTTGACCAGCGCGGACTTGCCGTGGTCGATGTGCCCGGCGGTGCCGAGGACGAGCGAGCCCATCCCCTCGCCTATCCCTCGGCCGCGATGGCCAGGAGCCGCTCGATGACGAGGTCTTCCTCGCCATCGCTCAGGGTGCGCGGGTCGATGAGCACGCGGTCGTCCTTGATGCGCGCCACGATCGCCGGCTCCCCGAGCCGCAACCGCGCCTCGAGCTCGTTCGCGCTCATCGTACGGGGAGCGACGGTGACCACGGTCGTGGGGATGTCGGCCATCGGGAGCGCCCCGCCGCCGGCGCGAGAAGTGTCGGGCATCGCCGCGACCCAGTACGCATCGCCGCAGCCCTCTCCGATGACGTCGACCATGTGCCGCGCGCGGACCGCCACGTGCTCCGGCCTCTTGGTGAGCATCCGAAGGGTCGGGATGCGCTCCATCGCGCGCTCGGGATCAAGATACAGGCGAAGGGTCGCCTCGAGCGCCGCGAGCGTCATCTTGTCGAGCCGCAGCGCGCGGGCCAGCGGGTGCGCCTTGCACTTCGCGATGGTCTCGGCGCGGCCCACGAGGATGCCGGCCTGCGGCCCGCCGAGCAGCTTGTCGCCCGAGACCGACACGAGGTCGGCGCCGGCGGCCACCGAGCTCGCGACCGTGGGCTCGTCGGGCAGCCCGTACGGCTTGAGGTCCACGAGCACCCCCGAGCCCTGGTCCTCGTAGACCGGGACCCCCCGGCGGCGGCCCAGCTCGACGAGTTCTGCGAGCGTGACCTCCTCGGTGAAGCCGACCACGCGAAAGTTCGACGAGTGCACCTTGAGCAACAGGCCGGTCTTCTCGCCGATGGCGTGCTCGTAGTCGCGAAGATGGGTCTTGTTGGTGGCTCCGACCTCGACCATGGTCGCGCCGGACTGGGCCATGACATCCGGGATGCGGAACGACCCGCCGATCTCGACCAGCTGCCCTCGGGATACGATCGCCTCGCGGCCCTGGGCGAGCGCGGCGATTCCCAGCAGGACGGCGGCGGCGTTGTTGTTCACGGCCATGGCCGCCTCGGCGCCCGTCAGCCGGCACAGCAGCGACTCGACGTGCACATGCCGCGAACCGCGCTCCGCGGTTCGCACGTCGTACTCGAGAGTGGAGTAGTGGCCCGCCACGTCCACGGCGGCAGCGATGGCCTCCGGCGCCAGCACAGAACGCCCTAGGTTGGTGTGCACGATGATGCCGGTGGCATTGATGACCCGGCGCAGCGACGGGGTCATCCGCTCGATGAGCAGCTCGCCGGCCGCCGCAACGATAGAGTCGTCGTCGAAGTCGACCTCGTCGCCCGCGCGGATGCGGGCTCGCACGGACTCGACCGCGTCGCGCA
Source organism: Coriobacteriia bacterium (assembly GCA_025361885.1). Taxonomy (GTDB): domain Bacteria; phylum Actinomycetota; class Coriobacteriia; order Anaerosomatales; family PALSA-660; genus JANYJF01. The sequence goes on along the minus strand of JANYJF010000063.1, from coordinate 14,899 downwards.
GGCAGTCGAGCACGAGGGGACGCGGGAAGGATGCCGACAGCTCCGCGACGTCCGAGCGCTTGAGCAACTCGTCGGTCTTGGGGAGCCGGCGCAACAGGGAGTTGGTGTCCATGCGCGCCATTCTATAGGAGTGGGCCCCCGCTCGCGCGCCCGGCGGGGTCCCGCGCCGCGGTCCGGCTGTGGAAACGCGCGTGCCCGGCCCGAAGCGGATCAGCCGACGGTGATGGCGTCCGACGAGTCCATGAGCGCCGCCACGGAATCGGGCATGGTGCCTACGGTGCCGACGGCCACGGAGTCCTTCAGGCCCAGGTAGTCGAGACACGTGCCGCACGCGCGGATCCCCACACCGGCCTCGGCAAGCAGCGTGAGGTCGTCGAGGGAGCCGGAGCCTTCGCACACGAGTCTCACGCCGTCGTTCATGAACAGCACGAGCGAAGGCCTGGCGGCCTCGTTGCGCGCGAGCGAGTAGAGGAAGGACCGCATGAGCTTGCCGCCCAGCTCGGGGTTGTTCGACGCGCCGATGCGGTCCGAGACGATGAAGACGACCTTGCCCACGACACTCCCGCCCTTCCATGAGCGCGATCCGGCCCGCGGCGCATCCGCCCTGTTGCCGACCCGCGTGCGCCGCTTGTGCGACGCTTTCTACCTGACCGTGATCGCGCCGGGCTCGCCGGCGCGGAAGAACCCGATGACGAGGCCGGCGTCGCCACGCGCCTCGAGCGCGTCGAGCAGGACGTCGGCGCGGTTCGGAGCGACCGCCATCAGCAGGCCGCCGCTCGTCTGCGGGTCGGCCAGCACGCCACGCCACGCGTCAGTGGTCGCGCCCCAGTCGGTGAAGTCCGCCAGCCATGCGAGCACGTCGGCGGTACGGCCCGGGCGGACGCCTTGAGCCGAGTACTCGAGTGCGCCCCCGTACAGCGGAATGTTGTCGACGGCGACCTCGGCTGCGAGGCCGCTGCCGGAGGCCATCTCGTGCAGGTGCCCGAGCAGACCGAAGCCCGTGATGTCGGTGCCGGCGTGGACGCCCGTCTCGACCATGGCCTCGCCCGCCGCGCGGTTGAGGCGCGCCATACCCTCGATGACCTCGCGAGACGTCGCGTCCTGCTCGAGGCCCCGCTTGAGTGCGGTGCCGAGCACGCCGGTACCGAGCGCTTTCGTCATGATGATCACGTCACCCGGCAGCGCACCGACGTTGCGCACCACCTTGTCGGGATGCACCACGCCCATGATGCTGAGCCCGAACTTCGGCTCTTTGTCCTCGATCGTGTGCCCGCCCACCACCACCGCGCCGGCCTGGCGCGTCACGTCCGCGCCGCCGCGCAGAACCTCGGCGATCACGTCCGGCCCGAGCGAGCACGGGAAGGCGAGCAGGTTCATGGCGGTCAGTGGGCGGCCACCCATCGCGTAGATGTCGGAGAGCGCGTTGGCCGCGGCGATCCGCCCGAAGTCGTACGGGTCGTCCACGATGGGCGTGAAGAAGTCGACGGTCAGCAGCACCGCGGTGTCGTCATCGAGGCGGTAGACGGCGGCGTCGTCCGCGGTCTCGAATCCGACCATGAGGTCGTCCGAGGTGCCGGGATCGAGCCTGTCGAGGATCTCCTGCAAGTCCGACGGACTGTACTTGGCGGCTCAACCGGCCTTGGAGGACATCTGTGTGAGGCGCACGGGATCCATCGTCTTCGCCATCCTGATCGGCATCTCTCGGGCCGTGCGCGCGCCTGCCGCGCATAAGAACACATGATACACGGATTAAGCGCGAGCAACCTGAGCGATCACGGCAGGCTGATGTGCGACAGCACCCGGCGCACGTACTCGAGCCGGTGCTCGCGGCGTTCGGAGAGCCGGATGAAGCGTCGGACCACGTCGCGGATCTCCTCGTCGGAGGTCAGGACGAAGCAGATCGTGCCAGCGTCATCCTTCCGCTCGTCGACCACGGCTTCCTTCACGAGCAGATCGAGCGCCGGGGCCATGTCCGCCTCCTGGCGGCCGAGCGTCTGAGCCAGACGCGCGCGGTTGGAACACACCTCCGGGTTACGCATCAGGTAGATGACGAGGTCCCAAGCGGCGAAGGACGTCACGCAACGGTCGACGAAATGATCGACCGCCCCATCCTCGCTGACGTCCCATCGCCCGCTGTCGCTCACGCTTGGCCCCATCCCTCGCGGCCCCCCGGCCGCTCACGCGAAAAGGTCACTCAACGAACCGGCGTGACATCGGCGTCGGCCGGGAACGGCAGCACGGGCTTTGTGAAGTAGAAGCCCTGACCGTACGTCACGCCGATCTCGATGAGCGTCTCCAGCTCCTCTTTCGTCTCGATGCCCTCCGCCACGAGCTTGACCCCACAACGCTTCGCGAAAGTGACCATCGAGCTCATGAGTTGCCTGCGCACCTCGTCCGTGTCCACACCACGCACGAGGGAGATGTCGATCTTGAGCCACTCGGGCTTGACCTCGGCGAGGCACTGGAGCGAGCCGTAGCCGGCGCCGGCGTCGTCGACCGCCACGGCGAACCCGAGCGCGCGCAGATACTCGAGTGTGGCCCTGAAGGCGCCGAAGTCCACGATGGCCGTGCGCTCCGTGATCTCGAGGACGATGCGGTCGGGCGTGATGGCCGCATCCGCGAGCAGAGCCGTGAACATGACGTCGCGAAGCTCGGGGTCCGAGATCGCCTCGGGTTCGATGTTGAGGAACAGCAGCCGGCCTTGGGGGATGTCCGCGGCGGCCGCGATGGCCTTCTTGCGGCACAGGCGCTCCAGGCGAAGGACCAGGTCCGAGTCGTAGGCGACTTTGAACAGCTTGTCGGGGCGCTCGAACTCCCCGCCCTCAGGACCGCGGGACAAGGCCTCATACCCGATGATCGAGAAGTCGCGAAGGTCGAAGAGCGGGTGCACCAGCGTCCGCACCTCGCCACGCTCGATGATCCCGCGCAGGCGGGACTTGCGCTCGGCGGCATCCGCGGCCTCACGGTCCGACGACTGGGACAGCGCCGCCTCGAGCCCCTCGTGGACGAGTCGCTCGAGGCGCATGTTGGGATCGGCGAGGATGGTGTGTGCGCCCACATAGCAGCCGAACTTTCGGAACAGCGCAGGCGGCATCGTGGCGGCCAGGCTCTCGCGGACGCGCTCCTCGACCCGGCGGGACAGCGCTTCCAGATCCGCGTGCTCGACATGCGTCGTGTTGCGTGGCGGCGAGAGCACTATCACGAAGGCGTTCCCGGAGATCATGAGCTCGGCGACGATGTCAGAATCGCGAAGGTAGTGGCCGGTGATGTTCTCGAGCGACTGCGACACCTGGCGCATGACCTCGTCGAAGACCTTCCAGCCGTAGATCTCCTCGATCTTGGAGTATCGCACCACGTTGAGACACAGCAGCGACACCTCGCCGCGATCGGCCAGCAGCGCCTGGATGCGCGGGAACAGCAGCGGAGTGGTGGGAAGCCCCGTGACGGCGTCGAACAATAGCTTTCGAAGCTCGGGGTGGGCCTCGATGGCGTCGTGCAGCTCGAGCCAGGACTCGAGCAGGTAGTCACGACGGATCGTCCGCGCTTCGTCCAATACAGCCCCCGTTTGCCAGTCGTCCCACGTGCGTCAGTCTATCATCGCCCGAAGGCGGAAGTACTGGCTGTGTCGGATATCACGACCACCGGATCCGCAGGGCGGCAGCGCCGTTCGGCGCGAGGGGCACACCGAACGCCGTGCCGGCGACCTCGGCCGCGGCTCCGCCCCTCACGTCGGCGACGGTAGCTACCGGACGCTCGGTGACCATCTGGGCGGTCAGCTTCTCGGGGGCGTGGTTGAGCAGCAGCAGGATGTCGTCATCCTCGCCGGAGAACAGCGCGAGCTCGACGCCGGGGGCGTCGCACGTCAGGGGCAGCGCGGCCCCGGCAGTCCGGGCGACCGCCCCATAGATGGTCCGCAGCATGGCGCGGACCGGCGGTGGCGAGGCCCACGCGTCGCCCTGCGCGAGCGCCCGCTCGATGGGAGCCGCGAGGTACACGGCGCGCCCGGTGCCGAACGAGTTGAGCGTCACCAGCGGACTGCCTTTGGTGTCGGTGGCCACGACGGTCGCACCCCCGCCACCGAGCAGCGCGAAGTGCGGGACGTCGAGGACGCAATCGAACGCCTGGAGCCGCCCGAGGACGTCGGGCTGCGCCACCCGGCAGGTCAGCTCGCTGCGGCGACCGTAGTCTCCCAGGAACTCGACGCCGAACAGCTCGCGTACGGCCGGGTCGGCATCGCCGCCGCCGTAGCTGGCCACTAGACTCCCGCCACCCTGCACGAACGCGATCAGCTCACGCCATGTGCCGGGAAGCAGCCGCTGGGCGCTCGGGACGACGAGCACGGAGAGCTCACCGAGTCGGTCTCCCTCGCGAACCACCTCCACGGGCAGGTGCGCCTCCTTGGCGGAGATGTACGCCTGCAGCGTGGCACGCGGGTCGAACAGCCCGGCCATGGAAGGCGGCGGGTCGTAGCGCTCGGCGGGGATCAGCACGCCGGTCCGCTCCGGCGCGAGCGTGTAGCGTCGCATATCGAGGCGCGCGGCCACGCGTGCGAAGCGGCCCACCTCGGCCAGCGAGGGCTTCGGCACGCCGTCGACGTCGGCGACACCGACGAGCGTCTCGTACGGGTCGCGAAAGTAGGGCTCACGCCGCTCGGTGTCCATGTCGCGGAACCGCCGCAGCATCGCGCCGCCGCCGCGGTTCATGATCGCGGAGTACAGGACGGTCCTGATGTAGGCCGCCTCCTGTGCCGGCGAGTAGTCCAGGCTCGTGACGCCGGCTCCGTCCACCAGCACGGGCAGGTCGCGCCGGGCGGAACGCAGCAGGAACGAGTCGAGGTACGTCGCGGGTCCGGAGATCATCGGGCCCTCGGCCATGTACGCCTGATAGGGTGCGGTGACGTGGCTCAACGCCATCTCGGACTCGTCGATGGCGCCGCGCGCGTCCACGCCCGAGGCGCGGAAGAGTGTTTCGGGATCGCAGCCGATCAGCACCGGCCGGTCCGGGTCCACCTCGCGTATCGCCTCGCGCATCGTGGCGGCCCACCCCTGAAGTTCCCCGGCTGACGTGAAGCCCGACAGGAACGCCTCGTTGCCCATCTCCCAGGCGAAGACGGCGGGCTCCGCCCGGTAGCGGTTCACGATCCGCTGAACGAGCGATACTTCGCGCTGGATCATGTACGAGTCGCCGCGCGGGTCGCGCCGCTTGCCCCACGGGACGTCGTTGAGCTCGCTGAACCTGTCGTCCGCGAAGAAGGTCACGATCAGTTGGAGTGCATGGTCACGTGCAGCGGCGACCAGCCTCTCGAAGCGCTGGAGCGCCTCCTCGTCATACTGACCGACCTGCTGCTCGAGGTACTTCCACGAGACGAAGACCCGAACCAGCGTCATCCGCGCGGCCGCGAACACCGCGAAGTCGGAGTCCGGATCGCGGTCGTACCAGTCATCCCACGACGAGATCTCGGCGTCTATCGGGTAATAGTCGACGCCGAGCGGGAATGCCGCGTTGCGGCGCGGGACGGGCGGCGCGGCAGGCGCGGCGGGCTGCTCGAACTCCACAGCCGCCTCACGGACCTCGTCCGCACGCACCGGCTTGGCCGCTCCGGTACGCTTCGAGGCGCGTCCGGACTTGCGAGTGTTCGCCATGTCCCTACTCACCACCCTCGACGTACTCGTCGTAGAGCTCCCAGAACAGGCCCTGCCGCTTGGTGTCGTAGTACGCCGCCCGGCGGATCTCCCACGCGGCCTCGGCGTGACGGTTCTCGGTGAGCAACACGGCGGCGAGCCCGAAGCGCGCGCGGACGCACGCCGGGTCCAGCTCCACGGCGTGGCCGTATGCGGCCTTCGCCTGAGAGTAGCGCTGCAGGCCCATCATCGACTCCGCGAGCAGCACGTGCGGCATCGGATGATGGGGCACGGCCTTGGCGAGCGCCGCGAACACGCGGGCTGCGTGGCGGTTGAGTCCGGGTCGCTTTGCGTATGCGACGCCGAGGGCGTACATGCCGGTGACGGAGGTCTTGTCGACCATGACCGCGCGCACAGCGCACGCCATGGCCTCGTTGCCGGCCTCCTGCTTGAGGTACATATAGGCCGCCAGGGCCAGGGCGTCGGCGTCGTCGGGCGTCTCGTCGAGGATGGCGCGCACCAGGTCGGCCGCACCGAAGTAGTCGTCGGCGCGTGCGAGAACGCCGGCCGCGTGCAGGCGGCTGTCCCGGTCGTCGGCGACCTTCGCGGAATCGGGGAGCTTGCGCGGCAGCGGACCGATGTGCGCCAGGTCGAAGAACAACTCGTCCTGGCTGGGATCGAGCTCTCCCGCCTTGCGGAACCCGGGGAGTGCCGTCGGCACGCCTTCGCGCTTCAGGGCGGCCACAGCCAAGTTGTACATGGCACGAGCCTCGGTCGGGTCCAGCTCGAGCGCCCGGCGCCAGCTGTCGATGGCCTCCTCGTCGAACGCCGCGAGCGAGAATGCCTCGCCGAGCTGCACGTGGGCGGTCACGAGATCGGGAACGACTTCGGCGAGCTCGTGCCACACGAGGATCGACTGGTCCCACATGCCGCCGCGACGGTCGTACGCGAGCCCGAGAGCCAGATACGCGGGAGCGCATCCGGGATCGAGTTCGATGGCTTGCGTCGCCGCGGCGATGGCCTCGTCGTAGAAGTCGCCGGCCAGCATGAGCTCGGCGAGCAGCGCATGGGCATGGGGCTGCCTGGCATCGAGGCGGAGCGCCGCGTGGCAGGCCGCGACCGCTGGCGAGATCTGCTCCTGCCTGGCGAGACCCTCGGCGAGGACCACCTGCTGCGAGCGGTCGGCGCTCACGCGTCCTCCCTCCCCGCGCGGTCCTCGGCGACGCGCGCGACGAGACGCAGCGCTGACTCGGCGCCGCGGATGACACCGTTGGCACCCGCCGACCGGGCCAGCTCGGGGTCGGCATCGAACGGACCGCCCGTCACGAGGATGACCACATCGGTGTGACCCGAGCTCGTGAGCATGTCGCGGACGCGGCCCGCGTCGCGCGCCGCCGACAGCATCTCGGCGCTCACGATGACGATGCGCGCGCCGGTCTCTTCGACCTTCTCGAGGAACTCCGCCGGACGGACGTCCACTCCAAGGTCGAGCACCCGGTGACCGGCTTCCTTGAGGGCCGCGGCGGCGACGTTCTTGCCCACCGCGTGGTGGTCCTTGTGCATGCATCCGATGAGCACGACGACCCCGGTGTCGGCGTTCGCGGCCGGGGGCGTGACGAACGATGTCACCTGATCCGCCACGACGGCCGCCTGCGTGAAGGCGATCTCGTCGATCTCTCCGGAGGCCCATGCGCCGCCGAGCACACCCATGGACGGCACGAACAGCACGTCGAAGAGTCGCGCCTGGCTCACGCCGGACGCGCGGACGCTCTCGATCACCGAGATCGCCGCGGCTGGATCCTGGTCCACGAGGGCCTGGTAGAGCCTGAGTGGTGCTTGGTCCGACATCGAGACCTGGGCTTCCTTTCGTGCGGCTCGTGGACCGTCTCAGTATCGCATACGGCGGCTGGTCCGATGCTGTCGCGCGGAAGGCCGTCGGCATGCTTGGGGGCGGCGGCCTCCTCGGGTCGCCGATGCAGGAACCGACCCGGCGACCGGGAAGCCGGCGCTCCGTGGCGGATCGCCGGCTTCCCGGTCGAAGTGAGCTGGACCGGCGGAGCTAGACGTCCGCCGGCGCGACCGGAGCGGCAGGGGCGGCAGGGGCCAGCGCCGCCGCTGAGGCGACCGTCTGCTGCTTGAACGCGCCCGCCATGCTCTCAGCGAGCGTCACGAACTCCGAGGGCATCATGATGATCGTCGTCGTGTTCTGCTCGGAACCGACCTCGGTGATCATCTGCATGCGCCGCAGCTCGAGCGCGATCGGGTTCTTCGTGATGACGACCGCCGCCTCGGCGAGCTTGATCGAAGCTTCCTGCTCCGCCTCGGCCTTGATGATGCGCGCGCGCTTCTCGCGCGTGGCCTGGGCTTCCTGAGCCATGGCGCGCTGCATCTGTGTCGGGATCTCGACGTCCTTCATCTCGACCATGAGCACCTTGACACCCCACGGCTCGGTCGCCGCATCGACGATTGTGCGGAGGGTGTCGTTGATCTTGTCGCGCTCCTTGAGCACCTCATCGAGGACGTGCTGCCCGATGACGTTGCGCAGTGATGTGAGCGCCACCTGGTATGCGGCGGCGTAGTAGTTCGCGACCGCGACGACGGACTTGATCGGGTCGACGATCTGCATCCACACCACGGCGTTGACCTTGACCGTCACGGAGTCCTTGGTGATCGACTCCTGGCTCTCGACGTCGATGGTCAACGTACGCAAGTCGACCTTCTTCTGCGTCTCGAGTCCCAGCGGGATGAGCCAGTACAGGCCCGGACCGCGCACCTTCTGCAGCCGGCCGAGCCGGAACACCACGGCGCGCTCGTACTCGTTCGCCACGCGCAGCCCCGAGATCAGGACTGCTACCACCACCACGAAGATGACGAACAGGATCGAACCGATTCCAAGAGCCGCTCCCATGATGCGACACTCCCCTTTCACGACGGGCGGCCTCATGCCGTCCGTGTCCACAGTCGGATATCCCCCAGCCGCGGCAGGTTCACCGCTGGCCGGACTGGTAGCCCCCCTGGGATTCGAACCCAGACTGACCCGGGTTTAAGCCGGTTCCCTCTGCCGATTGGGGTAGGGGGCCATCCACGGCCGGCGCTTCGGCTGACCGGTAGAGCATACGCGCACGCGGGGGAAGCATGGGGAGTCCGGATGCCGCGGTGGACGAAGGCGGGGCTGGAGGCTTGCGGCGCAGCCACCAGTACCAGAAGGTCGCCCAGATCCCCGCCGCGAGGCCCAGTGCGACGGCGGCAGCGACCGTCGCCGCCGTCGACAGCCGCCCGCGCATCGCCCACACGGCGAGCATCATCATGACGGCGACCACCACCGCGACGAACGGGACCGCTTCGCCCCACACCACGATCCGACGCCAGAAGCGCTCCCGCTCGAGCGGGGTCTTCGCCTGCCACCACTGCCTGATGCGGCCCGGGGGCCTCGACTGCTCGCTCACGCGCCCTCCAGCACCATTCCGTACAGGATGTCGTGCTCGCTGACCATGACCTCATCGAGGCCCGCCAGCGCGAGGATGGTCTCCAGGATCACCACGCCCGCCACGATCACGTCCGCCCGCTCGGGGTCCAGTCCGACGACGTGACGGCGCTCGTCGGCCGTCATCCCGGCGAGCTCACGCTCCAGGTCGGCGAGGTCGAAGACGCTCAGGACCGAGCCGTGCACGAGGGCCGGATCGTAGACCTCGAGACGCTGCCGGACCGCCGACAGCGACGTCCCCGTCCCCGCGAGCACCACCGCGCGGCGCGGACGCTCTCGCAGCATGTCGAAGAATGGGCGCATCTGCATCGCCGTCCACTCCGCCGCGACCCGAAGCTCATCGGGCGTCGGCGGGTCGGAGGCGAGGAACATGTCCAGCACCCGGCGCGACCCGACGTCGGCGGAGCGCGCGACCTCGATCTCGACCGAGCGGCCTGCCGGAGCCGGAGCGGCGGAGCCCACCACGAGCTCGGTGGAGCCACCGCCGAGGTCCGCGACCAGGATGCCGTCGCCGTCCAAGTCGTAGGTGGCACCTGCGAACGACAGGCGCGCCTCGGTGGCACCCGTGATGATGCGCGGACAGGTCCCCATGGCGTCGAGAGCGGAGATGAGCTCGCCGCCGTTGGAGGCATCGCGCGCAGCCGAGGTCGCGACGGCGAACACCTCGTCGACATCCAGGCGCGCGACCTCGTCCATGAACGCGGCGACCGTCCGGCCGACCCGCGCTATGCCTAGCGGCGAAAGCTCCCCCGAGGCGTGCAGACCGCGACCCAGATGTGTCACCTCGGTGCGGCGGACCACCTCGACGATGCGGCCGTCGGGCGTGACGTCGGCGACAAGGAGGCGCGTGGTCACCGTTCCAATGTCTATGGCAGCGCGGCGAACCGCTCCGTCCACTGGAAGTCCCGTCACTGTCCCTCGATCCCTGCAGGTCCCTTTGGGTGAGATTCTACCGCTCCCGTATGACGTCAGCGGCCCGTGTCGGAGCGGCATCCGCGCAGCGGGCATCGAGACATTCGCGAGGCCCTCTCGCCAGCAGCGCCCGGCCGATGGGGTCTGGCAGGCCAGCCCGCGCGGCCGCGATCCGCGCGTGCAGGCACTTCACGGCGAGCGGGTCGGCCTGTCCCGCGCAGCCGACCGATGCGCAGGAGTCCTCGCCGCCGCCCTCGATGGCGCGCGCCGCTCGGTAGAGCGTGTCGGCGATCATGACCGAGACGAGCAGCGTCGGGTCGCCGGAGATGCGAGTCGCCCACTCCGACGCCTCACCGGCCGACTCCGCGGCGGCGGCGATGGAGCAAAGGTGCGGGCATGCGAGCCAGAACGTCGTGGGGAACGGGGTGCCGTCCTCGAGCACGGGCGCCACCGCGAGCACGACGGGGTAGCCGTGGGAGCAGCGTGTCGCCACGCGCCAGGGACCTCTTGGAGCGCGTCCGAGCTGCCGCGCCACGATCGCTGTGTCGACGGTGGAGACGGCCGACCCGGCAGCGCTCATCGCGAAGGGACCCCGAACACCAGGTCGAGGACGACCTGCCAAGCCGGCCGGGCGTCGACCGTGGCGCTGGCCGCGGCAGACGGAGTCGTCGTCGGAGCACCGGACTCCATCACCACGTACGCGTGCTCGCCCGCCTTCACGAAGCCGAGGTTCTCCCGGGCCGCCTTCTCGACACCCTGCGGCGTCTTGAGCTCCGCGACCTGGGCCTCCATGGACGCGTTGCGCGTCTTGAGATCCTTGTACTGCCGCTGCAGCCCCACGTAGTTGCGGCTCGTCTGGTACTCGAGCTTGAGCGCGGGCCACATCGTCCAGCCCACAGCGACGACGATCACCACGACGATCAGCGGGACCCACTTCGACGAGGTGCGCGGCCCGCGGCGAGCGGCCGCGGAGGGCCGACGGCGCGAAGAGGACGACGAGGTGGTGACGCGACCGCGGCCCGTCGAGGAGCGGGCGGCGGACTTCGCCTTGGGAGCGGAGGCCTTTCGGGACGCCGTCGAACGCGCGGCACCAGAACGGGTCCCCGTGGTCGAGGTGCTCCGCCTGCCGCCTGCTGTAGCCCCGTGCTGCGATGTCGACTTCTGCGTCATGCTGTCGTGAGTCCTGTGTGAAGGCCAGCCGCGTCCATGTCCTGACCGAGGGGGGCGATCCCCCCTCCCGTCCAGAAGATGATAGCACTCACCTCCAAACCTTCGACCTCAAGGTGAGGTCGATGCGTTAGACGCGCCTGACCTGCAGCATGTCGGTGGCGCCCGTCCTGTTCGCGTCCACTCCGGCGGTCACGGCCACCAGATTCCCCGCTACCGCGACACCGCTGGCTCGCGCGACCTTGAGCGCCAAGTCGCCCATCGCCTCCACGCCGTCCGCTCGTGGCACCACGTGCGGGATCACGCCCCACACGAGCGCGAGCTGTCGGCCGACCTCCCGGCTGGGCGTCAGCGCCAGGATCGGGACGTCAGGCCGGTGCGCAGCCACGGCGCGGGCGGTCGCCCCCGACTCGGTAGCTGTGATGATCGCGGCGACGTCCAGTCGGGCGGCGACCTCGCAGACAGCGGCGGAGACCGCGCGCGTCACGTCGTCACGACCGGCTGTGATGGCGCCGACCGCGGCCGACGCACCCTCCCCTTCGGCAGTCACCGCGATGCGGGCCATGGTGGCGATCGCCTCGAGCGGGAAGGAGCCGATCGCGGTCTCCTCGGAGAGCATCACGGCGTCGGCGCCCTCGAACACGGCGGTCGCGACATCGGATGCCTCGGCGCGGGTCGGGCGAGGCGCGTGCACCATCGACTCGAGCATCTGCGTGGCCACGATGACCGGCTTGCCGGCCACGCGGCACGCCTCGACGAGCCGCCGCTGCGTCACAGGCACGATCTCGGCGGAGGTCTCCACTCCCAAGTCACCGCGCGCGACCATCACGGCGTCAGCCTCGGCCACGATCGCGTCGAGGGCCTGCACGGCCTCGTACTTCTCGACCTTCGCGACGATGGGTATCCGTCGCTCTCCCATCGCATCCCGAAGCCGCACGATGTCGCCCGGCGCGCGCACGAACGACTGCGCGACCAGGTCGACTCCGGCGGAGATCCCCCACGCCAAGTCGTCCAGGTCCTTGGGCGTCACGGCCTGCACCGACAGCCTCACTCCCGGAACGTTCACTCCCTTGTGCGACGTGAGCGGACCGCCGCGCTTCACCACGGTCTCGACCCGTCGCCTCCCGACCCCGGTGACGGCGAGCTCGATCGAGCCGTCGTCGATCAGGATGCGGTCGCCGATCGAGACGTCGTCGGCCATTCCCTCGTACGTGACGCACGCGTGCGTCGCATCGCCTTCGCATTCGTCGCACGACAGGACGAACGTGGCGCCGTCGACGAGCACGACGCCCGCGACGATGTCGCCCACGCGGATCTTGGGACCGCCGAGATCGAGCATCACCGCCACGTGGCGCCGGTCGTGGTCAGCGGCGGCGCGGACCGCCGCCAGCCTGCGCACGAGGTCCTCGCGAGTGCCGTGGGAGGCGTTGAGTCGGGCCACGTCCATGCCCGCCTGGACCAGCATCAGCAGCATGTCGGGGGAATCCGACGCGGGGCCGATCGTGACGACTATCTTGGTTCGGCGCACGGCGGCGCTCCTTCCGAGGTGAAGTCGGCGGGCAGCCTCGGCATCCGCCGTGTATGGAGCGTGGGCGCCGATGCCGCCACCCGGTTCATTCCCTTGTCCGGACCCGTCCCTGCTCGTCGAGACTCGGCATGCGGACCAGCAGGACGCCGTTCGCGTGCAGATGCACGGCGACCTCGTCGCGAGCCATCCGGTGCGCGGCCGTGCGAAGGGCGCCGTAGAGCCGCGACAGGCCCTCGCCATCGGTGCGGACGAGCGCCGCCCTGTCTCCACGGCCCAGGAAGTAGCGCATGAGCGTTGTGGCGGTGCCACGAGGCGCAGGGTACGGTACGTCGATCTCGCGCGCGTCGACCGACCACGCGATGGAGTCCGCGCGGACGCGTCCCGCGATGTCGGTCAGGCTCGCGGTCAGCAGCACCGCCCGGCGGTCCGGCTCACCGTGCACGAGCCGCAGGCGCACGTCGAAGCCGTCAGCGGCCGCGGAGCGCGCGAGATACGCCCAGTCCATGGACGTGTCGTCGTCGAGCAGCATCACGACGCGGTCGGTGACGCGGGTGGCGAGCTCCGAGAGCAGCTTTGTGAGCGCGACGCCTCGCCGCGGCGTGAACGTCACGACTGCCACGTCGAAGGCGCGCTCGACGGGCAGGTCCTCGACGACACCCTGCAGGGTCGTCAGGCGCGCATCGTCGGCGACACCGGTCTCCAGCAGACGTGCGAGCATGCCCGCCGAGATCTCCATCGCGGTCAGCGCCGAGGCCACGGTCAGAAGCGGGCGCGTCAGCAGCCCGGTCGCAGCGCCGACCTCGAGCACGCGCGCTCCGTCGGGCACCTCCTCGAGCATGGCTGCGATCGCCGCCGGGAACACGCGCTCGGCGCCGAACACCACATCGAGGTCGGCCAGCCGGTCGCGCGCGAGGGCGGCGTCGGCGGACGGGACTCCGACCGAGTCGGAGCCCATCCGGTGCGTGCCATCCGCCGCCACGGTGTCGGCCGCCTTCGCCCGGCTCGCCGTCTCTAGAGGGAGATGTTGTAGAAGGCGCGGGGGCCGGGGTAGTCGCTCGACTCTCCGAGCTCCTCCTCGATGCGGAGCAGCTGGTTGTACTTGGCCACGCGGTCGGAGCGCGCGGGCGCACCGGTCTTGATCTGGCCGGCGTTCACGGCCACCGCGATGTCGGCGATCGTGGTGTCCTCGGTCTCGCCCGAGCGGTGCGAGATGACGCAGGTGTAGCCCGCCCTCTTCGCGAGTTCGATGCAGTTGAGCGTCTCGGTCAGCGAGCCGATCTGGTTGAGCTTGATGAGGATGGAGTTCGCGACACCCAGCTCGATCCCGCGGCCCAGGCGCTCCGTGTTGGTGACGAACAGGTCGTCGCCGACGAGCTGGACGCGATCGCCGATGGCGTCCGTCAGCAGCTTCCAGCCGTCCCAGTCCTCCTCGGACATGCCGTCCTCGAGCGAGATGATCGGGTAGCGGTCCACGAGGTCGACCCAGAAGTCCACCATCTCCTCGCTCGTGAGCTCGCGTCCCTCGCCGGCGAGCACGTACTTCTTCTTCTTGGTGTCGTAGAACTCGGTGGCGGCCGGATCGAGCGCGAGCATGATCTGCTCGCCGGGCGAGTAGCCGGCCTCCTTGATGGCCTCCATGATGACCTTGAGCGCCTCCTCGTTCGAGGAGAGGTTCGGCGCGAAGCCGCCCTCGTCACCCACGCCGGTCGCCAGACCGCGCGCCTTCAGCACGCCCTTGAGCGTGTGGTAGATCTCGGAACACATGCGGAGCGCCTCGGCGAACGAGGTGGCGCCGACCGGCATGATCATGAACTCCTGCAGGTCCACGTTGTTATCCGCGTGGGCGCCGCCGTTCATGATGTTCATCATGGGCACCGGGAGCTGGTGCGCGTTCGCGCCGCCGATGTAGGAGTACAGCGTCAGCTCGGTGGACTCGGCGCCCGCCTTCGCACAGGCGAGCGACACACCCAGGATGGCGTTCGCGCCCAAGACCGACTTGTTGTCGGTGCCGTCCATGGACAGCAGCATCGCGTCGATCATGCGCTGGTCGGTGGCGTCCATGCCCACGAGCTCCGGACCGATCACGTCGTTGACGTTGCCGACGGCGGTCAGCACGCCCTTTCCGCCGTAGCGCGCGGAGTCGCCGTCACGCAGCTCGACGGCCTCGAATGCGCCGGTGGACGCGCC
>JANYJF010000061.1 GCA_025361885.1 Coriobacteriia bacterium | reverse complement strand
GGGGTTTGTGCTTTGGGCGGGCCCCATGGGGCCGGCCCTCTGCACATCCGCGGAAGCGCCGTCCTAGACGAGCTTGATCGCCTCGTTCGGGCAGACTTCTTCGCACGTTCCGCACTCGCTGCAGTCAGCCGGACGGGCCAGGACCGCGGTGTCCTGGAGATCGAGGGCACTGGTCGGGCATTCGTCCACGCAGATACCGCAGGCGGTGCACAGGTTCGGGTCGACGACGGGCTTACCCATGGGCCGGTCCTTTCCTAAGAGAGTCGCGCAGGAGCGCGTTCGCGAAGTTTCCACCATACGCGCCCTGTATTCAAGCGACGAACGCAAACCTTCCCGCACGGCGGGACCGGACTCATCGCGCCTTGTCGGCGACCTCGAGCGGGCTCCAGAAGCAGAACGGGTAGGTCCTGTCGGTCAGGATCTCGGATGCCTGCTGCATCTCCACCAGCCGCTCCAACTCCTCGCGGAGCGACATCTCGTACGGCTCCATGAGTGCAGCCAGCTCGGCGTTCACCTCGCGGATCAAACGCCCGATGGCCTTCTTGTCGGCGTCCGGCGCGGCAATCTCGCCCACCAGGCGTGACTTCTCGCCCGCCAGCGCGACCGCTCGGCGGTGCTCCTCCGCGTCGTCGAACTCCAGCTCGTCCAGCAGCTGGTCGGGGTTGTGCTGCAGACGGTTGAGCGTCTGCCTCACCGCATCGACCTCCTCGGCAGTGACCACGCGCGCCCCGAGCGGGAGGTACATCGTCATCGAGGCAACCACGAACGCGGGTGGCTCCACGCCCCAGAACGAGCGGATGACACCGTCGGTGACTCGGTCGTAGCGGCCACCGCCGGTGCCGTGGATGAACAGGTCCGCCACGAACATCCGGTTGTACAGTGTGAGCGCGAGCGCTTTGGGCGCCGGCCGCACGACGCACGAAGCGAGCGTCGCGGCGGCCTCCTCGCACTCGCTCGGCAGCTCGCACAGGACCTCGCCGTCACACACGAGGGCCGGAACGCCGTCGGTGCGCGCCCACAGCGTGGAGCGTCCGCCGGACCGCAGATGCCAGAACGGCAACTCCACCAACCCTCCTTCGATGCGAAGGTCAGGGAACGGCTGCGCTGCGGAGCGGGTCCCGGTACGCTCCCGGTACGCTGCAAGCTCGGCGTTGTACACGCTCGCGAAACGCTCGGCATCACGCACGATATCGGCCAGGAACACAGCGAAGGCTGTCGTGCTCGCCTCGCTCGTCACAGGCAGCTCCAGGTAGTCGGTACCGGCCACGGCCTCGAAGCGCCGTCGGGCGAAGGTGATGAACTCGCCAAGGTTCGCGCTGTCGGAACGCGCCGCGTCCATCGCATCGCAGAACGAGTCGAAGTGCCGCCCGATGGCGGGCGCCGGCAGAGTCGCGAGCATCTGTGCGCCTGCCTCGCGGAACGTCGACAGGTCACGCGCGCTCGGGACCGACGAGCAGGCGAAGCACGTGTCGCCCCCACCGACCGCCAGGAACTGGGCGCACCTCGACAGCACAGGCCTCAGGCACGGCGCGTGCACTTCGACGAGGTCGAATCCGTCGGAGTCGACCACCAAATCGATCGCGGCCGCCCCGATCTGGTCCGCCAAGCGCTGCAGCAAGAAGTCCTTCACCCAGATGCCCGGGTGGTACAGCTGCGGCTGGTGGCCGGTCATGACGAGGAGGTCGGGATGTTCGGGCGGAGACGCCACTGGGACGCCCATCCGGGCCGAGAACGTCTTCGCCTCGGCGATAGCCTCGGCGCGGGCACGGGCCCGCAGATCGACCGCCCGGACACCGCACACGTCGAAGTCCCAGGCAGCCGCGGCAGAAGCGTTGTCGCGAGCGAGTCGCGCCCACGAGTCGAACGCCGGCTCTGTCAGCACCTCACCATGCCCGGACGGTGTCACCGAACGCGCGTGTACCGGGCTCACAGCAGATCACCGACCGAGCGCACGCCGATCTCCTCGCGGCACAGGAACGGCTCGCCCGCAGACCGACCGATCGCGCCGCCCCAAACGGCAGACTGACCGCGCACCCAGTCGAGCACGCCGGTGTTGCGATCGTTGGCCGAGAACTGCGACTCGTAACAGGCCAACGCATCCATCTTCTTGGGCATGTCCTCGCTGACGTCCACGATGAAGGATGGCTTGGCCACCATCCGCAGATGTACGGCGAAATAGTGGTAGAGGCGGGGCACGAAATGGGGCTCGCCGCGCATGTCCGTCTTCACGAACTTGCCGTAGAACCGCGCAGCCTCGCATATCGCCGCCGCAGCGACGTGATCCGGATGCGAGTCGATCGGATACGGTGCGAACAGTACGCGCGGCTTGTGCGCGCGGATGACCTCGGCCAGCATCTTTCGCGCGTCCACGGTGTCGAACAACTCGCGGTTCGGGAGCGTCATCGTCAGCCGCTGCGCGCCGAGTACGGACGCCGCCGCCTTCGACTCGGCCGCACGGGTCTCCCTGGTGCCGAAGGGCGTCGGCTCGCCATCGGTGAGGTCCACGATCAGGACGCTCATCCCCTGCCGGACCAGTCCGGCCACGGTGCCGCCCATGCCGATCTCTACGTCGTCGGGGTGAGCCCCCACGGCAATGATGTCGAACACTGCTCGATCAGTCCTCCTCGTCGAGGGCGCGTTCCCACACCCGCATGTAGTAGGAGTACCGCTTGACCGGGTCGTCGAGATCCTCGCCGAACGACCGGTCGTGGTCGAAGTAGATGCGCTCCACCGGCGCCTCGCGCACCACCAGGCCGCGCCGCCACGCCTTCGCCCACAGCTCCAGTGGCATGGCGTAACCGCGCTCGCTCAGGGTGATACCGGACAGCGACGAGAGGCGATAGGCCTTGAATCCGCAGAATGCGTCGCTGAGACCCCAGCCCGTCGTCGCGTTGATGGTGTCGGTGATGCGCCGGTTGATGTCGGCTCGGTCCGGCGGGGCGATGCCCGCCTGCACGCTCGCGGGCAGGTAACGCGACCCGGACACGATGTCCACGCCGCCGGAGAGCGCCTCAAGGAACTCGGGGATGCGTGCCGGCTCATGCTGCCCGTCGACGTCCATGGTCACGAGCCGCGACGCCCCCGCCGCCTGTGCGGCACGCGCTCCGTCGATGAGCGACTGGCCATAGCCCTCGTTGACAGGGTGCGTGATCACCTGGACGTCGTCGCGGGCGGCCAGGATGACGGCCGTCTCGTCCGTCGACCCGTCGTCGACCAGCACCACCACGCCGTCGTAGTAGTGCCGCACAGCGTCCAGTACGCTCGTCACGGTGGGCGCTTCGTTGTAGACGGGCATGACGAGGCAGTCGGTCACACGGCACCCTCTTCGGGTACACGAGTGCGGCGGCACACGATGGACGTCAGCACGTGACTTCCACCACGCGGAAGCTCGTGACGACCTCGACCTGGGGGCCGAACATACCCTTGACCGAGCAGTACTTGGTCTCGGACAACTCGATCGCTCGTGCGACGGCCTCTTCGGGAACGCCCACACCGGTCACAAGGTACTCGACGCTGACACGCTCGTAGTAGTGCGGATGGTCGTCCTCGCGCTGAACGCCGGTGACTGTGACATCCACGCTCCGGATATCGAGTCGCTTCTTCTCGAGGATACTCACCACGTCCATGGCCGTGCATCCGCCCAAGGCATACAGGACGAGTTCCAAGGGTCGCGGACCGGTGCCCTCGCCTTTGTATGCGGGGGGTGTGTCCATCACGATTCCGTGACCTCGTTCGTTCCAGCCGGTGAACTGGCGGCCTGCCACGTGCCTTACGCGGATGGTGTCCACAGTCTTCGGCTCCTTCCTCGATGTTTGGGAGAGGGCACTCGCATGCGGCGCGCCCGCCATGATTCATTCCCGAAGCACGGCAGGAGACCGCGGCGTCGACGCCCGCGGCCCCGCGATGATCGCCCGGTGTGTGCTGTGCTAGATCTTGCGCCCCATGAGCTGGGCGAGCTCGCGCGGCTCCTTGGCCTTGGAGATGGCCTCCTCGAAGGTGACCTTCCCGGCCTGGCACAGGTTCTTGAGATGCTGGTCGAGCGTCTGCATGCCGATGTTCGCGCCGCCCTGGATGATCGTCGCCATCTGATGGGTCTTGCCCTCGCGGATCAAGTTGGAGATGGCGGGAACGCCGAGCATTATCTCCATCGCAAGCACGCGTGTCTTGCCGTCGGTCGATCGCAACAGGTTCTGCGACAGGACCCCCTCGAGCGTACCCGAGAGCTGCATGCGCACCTGCTGCTGCTGGTGCGGGGGGAAGACATCGATGACTCGGTCGATGGTCTCGGGACCGCCGGTGGTGTGCAGGGTCGCGAACACGAGGTGGCCGGTCTCCGCCGCGGTGATCGCCGCGGAGATCGTCTCTAGGTCCCGCATCTCGCCGACCAGGATGACGTCGGGGTCCTGCCGCAGGACCCGCTTGAGCGCCGACGCGAAGGAGTGCGTGTCCTCGCCGACCTCGCGCTGGTTGACGTACGCCATCTTGTTGCGGTGCATGAACTCGATCGGGTCCTCCATGGTGATGATGTGGACCTTGCGCGTCGTGTTGATGTGATCGATGATCGCGGCCAGAGTGGTCGACTTGCCCGAGCCGGTCGGACCGGTCACGAGCACCAGGCCGCGAGGGCGCTCCGCGAGGAACTTGCACACCTTGGGCAGCTGCAGCTCCTCGATGGTCGGGATCTTGAGCGGGATGACGCGGAAGACCGCGCCCATGGAGTTGCGCTGCTGGAACACGTTCGCGCGGAAGCGTGACACGCCCGGGATCGAATAGGCGAAGTCGAGTTCCAGCTCGGTCTCGAAACGGCGACGCTGCTCCTCGGACAGCAGCCCGAGGATCATCTCCTGCGTGTCTCGGGGCGACAGAGGACGGTAGCCGTCGATGGCCATCAGCTCACCGCGCTGGCGGACGCCGGGAGGGCTGCCGACCGTGATGTGAAGGTCCGACCCGTTGCGCTCGATCATCAGGCGCAGGAGGTCGTCGATGTGGGGAACGTCGGTAGGCTGGCCGACCTTGACGCCCGCCGCCACGGAACCAGCAAACTCCGCAGCGGCTCCCCCGCTCGGGACGGGCTGCGGCGCGCCGTAGTTGGAAAGCGCGTCTGCGGGCGAGGCCGCCGGCTCGTCCGACAGCGTGGTCGCGGACGCCGATGCCGGCGCCGCCCCCGAGCCGCCCGCGAGGGCTCGCACCTTGTCCATGATGGTGCCCGGATCGGTCGCGTCCGCCATGTGCGCCGCGGCACCCGCCTGGCGTGCTTTGAGTGCCGTGGCCTCCGACGGCTTGTCGGCCAGGATGATGACGGGCACGGAGCCCAGCCCGTCCTCCTGTCTGATCTGCTTGGTCAGCGTGTATCCGTCGATATCGGCCATGTCGCCGTCCACGATGATCACATGCGGCTTGCGGGCGCTCGCCATCCCTATGGCGCGAGGACCGGACACCGCGGCGAACACGTCCATCTCCGGATCGTGTGAGGTGAAGAAGCGCTGGAGGGTGTCCACCAGCGACGGGTCGTCATTGATTATCAGCACTCTGATCTCTGCCACAGCAGGGAGTCCCCCTCGATCGTCTTCGGTCCTCGGGGCGCGGCGCGACCCAGCGTGACGAGCAGGAACGGCCGCCCCGGTCGACCCGGGCCACTGAGTGAGTATATCGTCATTGCCGGGCCATCGCTCAACGGCCTGCCGTCGGATCCACCCCGGCCACTCTCGTCGTCGGGGTCTATCATGTGACGTCGCCCCCGTCCTCGGCCTTTGGAGTCAACCGTGACTGATACCGTCCGCCTTCATATAGACAGCCTCGCCCACGGAGGCGCGGGAGTCGGCCGCTCACCCGAAGGCGAAGCCGTGTTCGTCCAAGGCACATGTCCCGGAGACGTCGTGGACGCGGTGATCACGGCCGATCACGGCCGCTGGGCGGAAGCCACCCTCAGCGAGGTCGTGGATCCTTCCGCCGACCGTCGCAAGCCGCCCTGTCCGTATTTCGGGGAGTGCGGCGGATGCCAGTGGCAGCACGTCTCCCACGAAGTCCAAGCCGCCTCCAAGCGCCAGATGGTGGCGGAGACGTTCCGCCGCATCGCGAAGCTGCCGGACATGGAAGTCCTCGAATGCGTCTCGGTCGGGCGTGCGTACGGCTATCGCAACAAGATCGAGCTGTCGGTCGGAGCCGCCCCGTCGGGTGCCCTGCTACTGGGACTGATGGCCCGAATGGAAGAGCGGCTCGTTCCGATCGACGCGTGCATGCTCATGCCTGAGAAGTGCCGCGCCTACCCGAAGGCGCTGACGGGAGCCCTTCGCTACCTCTCACGCGGCATGGATCTGGCACTGCGCCGCGTCCACGTCCGGTCGGCGGCCCACACCTCCGACATCGAGGTGGACCTCTGGGCGCAGCCGGGTCCGTTCCCGCGCGCGATGGTCGCCAAGACCCTCGGTGCCGCGGTGCGCTCGTCGACTCTGACCCGGGTGCTGGCCTCGGGCGAGGACAAGGCGCGCGACGTTCGCGGCGTCGAGGTCCTGTCCGGATCCGGCACGTGGCGCGAGGTGATCGGCGACTTCGAGTACCGCGTGTCCGCACCGTCGTTCTTCCAGGTGAACACCGCTGGCGCCGAGGCTCTCATCGCGCTGGTGACCGAGGCTCTCCAGCCAGACGGCTCGGACCGCGTGCTCGACTTGTTCTCGGGCGTGGGCACGTTCACACTCCCGCTGGCGGAGGCGGCCGGCTCCGTCGTCGCGGTCGAGCAGAACGGGCACGCCATCCGCGACCTTCGTGCGAACCTCGAGACCAACGGCGTGTACGCCGACGTCGCCCCGGGCGACGCCACCCGCGCGCTCGCTGAACTGGGCAAGTTCGACCTGGCTGTCGTCGATCCGCCGCGCGCGGGGATGCGACCCGAGGCCCTCGACGCTCTGCTCGCTACCGGCGCCCGCCGCATCGCCTACGTCTCGTGCGACCCGGCGACCCTGGCGCGCGACGCCGCCCGGATGGTGGCCGCCGGCTACGTTCCGGTACGCGCCACCCCCATCGACATGTTCCCGCAGACCTACCACGTTGAGACGGTGGCCGTGTTCGACAGGACAGGTGCCTGACCCGCCGACGCCGCGCACGCTGCCTTGGAACGCGCTCGGGGACCCGGACGCGAAGAGACCCGGCCCCCTGTCGGGCCGGGTCTCTTCGCTGCTATCCAGGTGGTTCCCGCCGCCTCGGCCGAGGTGCACTACACGAGCGTCCCGACCACGGGGAAGTCAACCACGAGCACGTCGTGAGGCGCGTCATCGTGCTCGACCGTGAGGTCGGCGCCCGCCTGATGGAAGCCGCCGTGGTCGCCTTCTCCCCACATGCCGCTTCCGGACACGTCGTAGACGGTGCCCTTGTAGGCCACATACGCCGGTTGGCCTTTGCGGCCGTCGAACTTCGCGATCTCTGCGGTGGTGAACTCCTTCATCGTCTTCCTCCCGATGGTGGTCAACGGACCTGCCGGTCTGCACGGATTATCACCGCGGTCAGCAAGCCCGAAACCGGCGGAGGAGAAGGACGGGGCGGTCTCTACCCTCGGCCATGCAGGCGAGACAGGAGGCTGGCCAGCTTGAGGAAGACGCCGCCTGCCACAGGGATCGCGAAGAGCCGTGCCAGACCGCCGATACCGCCGGCTCCGGTCGCGCCGCCGGTCGGCCCCGCCGCTCCCACAAGAGAGCTGTAGTCGATGCGCACCGGCTGCGTATGCCCCCCGACATCCATCGCCACGGTCGCATCGCCCGAGCCCAGCTGCACGCCCCTGAGCTGTCCGAGGATCTGCTGCGCGATCTGCAAACCCGAGACTCGACCGGCGACCGTGCTGTGCGCCACGGAGTCGGCGGCGTGCGCGACGGAGGGCACGAGCACCACGAGCATCAGCGCCATCATGCACACCCTCATCGCCGTCCGCGTCCTTGCAGCCATCGCCTCGTACCTTCCGCTCGCGGGATCCTCCCCGACTTGCACAGGACATCGGCGCATCGTGCGGTCTCAGCGGTGACGGGCGTCACCGACTACCAGGGAGTCGGACAGACGGTCCCTTTCGTCGCTGGAAGGATACCGTTCGGCACGTCGAACATCACACTCCGTGCTCGACGGCCGAGCGGACGACGAAGCATTCGGCGCAGATCTCGCAAGGGGGTTGGAGCGGGTCGCCGGGCCTTCTACTCGGCCTCGAGACGCTCCCTGAGCTGGAACAGGTCCACCACGATGCGCCGCCCCTTGGTGGCCAGCACGCCTTCCTTCACCAGGCTCGAGATGATGCGGCTCGCGGTCTCGCGGGACGTGCCCGCCAGCGTCGCGATCTCGTAGTGCGTCAGACCGGCGATGACCGGCAGTCCCCGCGCCTCATAGCTGGCGGTGGCCACGTTGAGCAGCACGCGCATCACGCGATGGGTGGCGTCGTGGAACGCCATGTCCTCGAGTCTGGCGATCGTCTGGCGAAGACGCCGGGACAGCGTCGCGATGAGCGAGAGCGCCAGTTTGGGCTGCACTTGTATGGCCGCCGCGAGGTCCCTGGATTCGAGTGCGAAGACCTCCACGTCGCTGACCGCGATGACGTCAGCGCTGCGTGGTTCCGAGTCGACGAGGCTCATCTCGCCGAAATGGCCTGGCGCCTCCAGGTAGTTGAGCGCCAGCTCCTTGCCGTCCGGCGACGCGAGCGACACTTTGACCCGGCCGCTGACAAGCAGGTACATGCTGCCGCCGCGCTCGTTCTGCGTGACGATGAAGGCGCCCTTGGGAATGCGCCGGTAGGTGACCATGCCGGCGAGTGTGGCGATCTCGTCGTCACCGAGTTCGGAGAAGAGCGGGAGGCTGCGCAACTTGGCGATCGCGGCAGCTCGTGACTGGTTGTTCATACGCACCTTATCGTCCCAGCCGAAGTGTGACTTGAGATACAGAATGGCACACTTGCCACGCCGGTGAGTGACGAGACCATCCGAGCAACCGTCGGTCGTCCGGCGCCGTGCTACGATCGGATCCCGCCCCGCCCGCCCGACGAGCAAAGGGAGCGCCACTGTGCGCGGCATCCTCTTCGACATGGACGGCACTCTCCTCGACATCGACTTGAGCTCGTTCCTGCGGCGCTACTTCGCGGGCATCGGAGCCGCCGCGGCCGCGAATTTCCCGGGAGTCGACGTCATGCCGGCGATCCTCCAGTCCACCACAGCTATGCAGGAGCCGCACCCCGCACGGACGAACCGCGAAGTATTCTACGAGGACTTCCTGGCCCGGACGGGCCTCGATCTCGACGAGCACTGGCCTGTCTTCGAGCGGTTCTACCGGGAGGTCTTCCCCACCCTCCGCGATGGCGAAGGCCCGCACCGTGGAGCAAGACAGGCGGTGGAGACGGCGCTGGGCCTCGGGGTGCGCGTCGCGATCGCGACGAATCCGATCTTCCCTCAGACAGCTCAGCGTACGCGTCTGGCATGGGCGGGTCTCGACGACCTGGACCTCCCTGTCGTGACCTCCTACGAGCTCATGCACTCGTGCAAGCCCGACCCGGCCTACTTCTTGGAAACCGCGGCCATCATCGGGGTGGATCCTCTCCGATGCATCATGGTGGGCGACGACCGCTCGCTGGATCTGGCGGCCGCGGACGTGGGCATGCGCACGTTCTACGTGGGCGGGGACGTCGGCGTGCACGCCGACTGGTCGGGAGACCTCACGGACCTGGCTGCTCTCCTGCCACGGCTCATCGAGGACTGATCGCGGGTCCGGCTACACTCTGCGCCGGATGAGCGCGACCCAGGCACCGTCGAGGCGCTGGTCGTAGAAGAACTCGAAATGCCCTTTGGTCTCTTTGCGCAGCTCTATCTGGTATCCGAGACCGGCGGGCTCGTGGTCGCAGATGACGACAAGGGAGTCGGACGCCTCGATGTCGAGCATCTTCTCGATGACCGTGAACACGATCGGCCGCCGCAACGCCGGCGTGAGCCCTCGGATGTCCATGACCAGTCCAGTCGAAGCAACCGACACGCTCTCGACCCCTGCCCTTCAGTCCCGGGACACACCGGCCGCGGTCGAAAGCTCCACCGCCCCTACGAGCCGCCGTCCTCATCGTTGTTGTACCGGTCCGCCAACTCCGTGCCCGTGCACTCGGCTGTCTCGCGCGGTTCCATCCCCGTCCGGTCCGCCGAGCACACCTCGCGCTTGCGGGCGACCTCGTCCTCAGCGCCCCCGAGCGAGGGCGGCCCCTGTGACTCCACACGTTCCTTGTCGTCATGTTCGCCGTAGATGTCCATTGTCCTGCCTCCTTAGGCTGTTGGGGGTACATACCCGCGACGCCCCCATCAAAGGAGCACGTGGGCAGGTGTCGCGACTTCTGCGCAGAATAGACGTGTTGGGACTTGTGCGGGCACGCGGCAAGTTTCAGACTAGTGAACGCGCGACATCGTGCGACCACGTCGACGAGGGGCTATGACGATCCGCATGCGTGAACGTACCGACGGCAACGGGGCCGGCAGAACCCGTACCGGCGCGGGGGGTACTCCCTCTTGCTTCGCCGTCCCCTCCCTCAGGCGTCGCGCCTGGTCTTGAACGACCACCAATCGGGCAGGTCTGCCCGCACATGATCCGTCGTGCAGCGCCGACCCCTTCGCCCGACACCCCATGACGACAGTTCCGGCCCGCGCCGCCCGGTCACACCCGACCTGGCGGCGCTCCTGTGCCGTGGCTGAAAGGACTGCCAAGTCTCTCGTGTTCATCGAAAGGAGGGTTCGCGCATCCGAATGGGGCTCGTGACGGCCCGGTGTGGGCCGGTACGAGCCGGGGAGTATCACATCCGTCCTACTGTTCGAAGAAACAAGGAGGTGTATGGGATGGCGCAAGACGCGCGAGGAGAGGTCTATGACCTGCTCGCTGCCAGGGGTGTGTCGCGACGCGACTTTCTGAAGTACTGCGGTTCCGTTGCGGCCCTTCTCGGATTGTCCGAGATGTACGCGCCCCAGATCGCCGCAGCCGTCGAGTCCGGCGCGAAGCTCAAGCCCGTGCTGTGGATCGCACAGGGCCTTTGCACCGGCTGCACTGAGTCCATGGCGCAGTCACGGACGCCAGACGTTCCCACGGTCGTCCTCGACATCCTCTCGGTGAACTACTGGGAGACTGTCATGGCGTCGGCTGGTTCCGACGCCCTCAAGGCGATCACCGAGACCGTCGACAAGGGTGGCTACATCCTGATCGTCGAGGGTTCCATCATGAACGGTGCCAATGGCAACACACTGCGTGTCGGTGGCCGTCCTGGCCGCGAAGATGTCAAGGAAGCGGCCAAGAACGCCGACGCCATCATCGCCGTGGGTTCCTGCGCGGTCGACGGCGGCTGGGTCAAGGCTGCCCCGAACCCCGCCGGCGCCACGGGCGTCAGCGAGTATCTGGCATCCGTCGGCATCAGCAAGCCGATCATCAACCTTCCCACATGCCCGGTGAACCCGGAGTGGATCGTCGCGATGATCGTGGACGTCCTGCTCGTCGGCAAGCTGCCGGCTCTGGACTCCAAGGGTCGCCCGACGCTCATCTACGGCTCCACCATCCACGACAACTGCCCCCGCCGCGGTCATTTCGAGAACGGCGAGTTCGTGGAGAAGTTCGGCACCGTCGAGGAGAAGAAGCAGTTCTGCCTGTACAAGGTCGGCTGCAAGGGCCCCCAGACCTACACGAACTGCCCGTATGTCCGCTGGAACGACCGTGTCTCCTGGTGTGTGGAGTCCGGTAGCCCCTGCATCGGCTGCGGCAACTTCAACTGGGTCGACAACGACGCTCCGTTCCTGACGCGCACGAGCAACGTGAAGCTTCCGGGCATCGGCGGCGTAGCTCCGTCGACCGTGGGCGCAGTGCTCGGTGGCGCAGCTGCCGTGGCGCTCGGTGTCCACGCCGTCGTCAGCGGCACCCAAGGCCGGGTCGGCAAGGGCGGACCGCCCGAGACCGAGAAGGCGTATGACCGCAAGAAAGCAGCGAAGGGAGGCGACAAATAGTGGCTAACGTAGTCATCGACCCTGTTACCAGGATCGAAGGACACCTCCGCGTGGAGGTAAAGGTCGACAACGGCGTGGTGACCGACGCTTGGGCGTCCGGTGGCCTGTACCGTGGTCTTGAGACGGTGCTGCAAGGTCGCGCTCCGGCCGACGCTTTCTACGTCGCTCAGCGCATCTGCGGTGTCTGTCCGATCTCGCACGGCCACGCCGCCACCATGGCGGCCGAGGGCGCGCTCAAGATCAAGATCCCGAACAACGCTCGCATCATCCGCAACATCATCGAAGGCGCTGAGATGCTCCACAGCCACGTGCTGTGGTTCTACACGCTCACCGCGCTGGACTACGTCGACGTGGTCTCCGCCCTCAAGGCGAACATCGCCGATACGTACGCCCTGGCCGAGAAGGCCGGCACGTCCACTGCGGACTTCGGCGCGATCCAGAGCCGCATCAAGGGCTTCGTGGAGAACGGACAGCTGTCCATCTTCACGAACAACTGGTTCGGGCACTCGGCCTATAAGCTTCCGCCGGAGCTCAACCTCATCGCCGTGGCTCACTACCTCGAGGCCCTCTCCATCCAGGCCGAGGCAGCGCAGATCATCGCGATCATGGGCGGCAAGTTCCCGCACTTCATGACGTCACTTCCTGGTGGTACCGCTTGGTATCCCACCGAGGAGAAGCTCGACGGCGTCCTGTTCCACTTCAATCGTGTCAAGGAGTTCGTCGAGAAGGCCATGATCCCCGATACCCTGGCGATCGCTCCGTTCTATCTGGATGCGACCACCTACGGCAAGGGCGTCGGCAACTACCTGGCGTGGGGTGTCTTCGAGGACAAGTCGATGGACCCGAAGAAGCGCTACCTTCCACCGGGCGTCATCTCCGGCAGTCTGACCGTCGCGGACGCGGACCCCAAGAAGATCAAGGAATACGTCGAGCACTCGTGGTACACGCAGTCCGAGACCGGCCTGAACCCCGCACAGGGCAAGACTCACATGGCCTTCACGGACTACAACCTCGACAAGCAGTACTCCTGGGTCAAGGCTCCCCGTTACGACGAGAAGCCCATGGAAGTCGGTCCCCTGTCCCGCATGCTGGTCGCGTACCTCTCGGGCAACGAGAAGGTCAAGGCCATCATCGACGGCACGCTGGCGAAGCTCGGCGCAGCCGGCAAGCCCGAGATCCTGATGTCCCTGCTCGGACGCGTCGCGGCCCGGAACCTCGAGGCCCTGTACGTCGTCGGACTTATGGGCGACTGGATCGGCGAGCTCATCGCTGCAGTCAAGGAAGGCGACTCTTCGTTCTTCGTCGAGTCGTCCGAGACCGAAGGCGATGGCGCTGGCTTGTGGGAGGCGCCCCGTGGCGCTCTCGGCCACTGGATGAGCGTCAAGGGCGGCAAGATCGCCAACTATCAGGTGGTCACCCCGTCAACGTGGGACATGTCCTCAAGGGACGCCAAGGGTGTTCGCGGTCCGCTGGAAGAGGCCCTCGTGGGTGCTCCCATCGCAGACCCGGAGAAGCCGCTCGAAGCACTCCGCATCGTCCATAGCTTCGATCCTTGACTCGGTTGCGGGGTTCACGTGTTTGAACCCAAGACCGGCAAGAAGAGCTTCGTGATGTCGAAGCCGATGGGTAGGTGATCTCCATGTCGGGCCACGGACACTACCGTGAGGCGCACCCTCTGCCTTTGATGTTGTCGCACTGGAGCAACCTCATCAGCATGATCGTGCTCGTCTTCACGGGCTTCTACATCCACTTCCCGTTCTTCGCGGGCTTCATGGGTGCGGCCCGCTCTCTGCACTTCTTCTTCATGTACCTGCTCCTGGTCACGATCACGGCTCGCATCATCATGGCCTTCACGGTCAAGGATACGAACCAGATGGGCACCAAGGATCGCGACTGGGACTGGAAGAACTGGATCCCTCAGGCGGAGAACCGTCACCAGCTCATCGAGACCGCAAAGTACTACCTGTTCATGCGCAAGGAGCACGTGATCTCGGCCAAGAACGGCGCTCTCCAGAAGATCGCCTACCTGGCCACGATCCCGCTCACGTATGCCATCGCGTACGCCGGATTCGCCATCTACACCCCGGCGCACCAGTGGGGTATCTGGCCGTTCTTCGAGGCTGGGCTCACCGCAGTGGGTGGCGACATGAACATGCGTATCATCCACTACTTCCTGATGTGGGCGATCATCCTCTTCACGATGATCCACGTGTATCTCGCGAACATCTACGGAGTAGCGCCGACCAAGCTCATGTTCTTCTGGATCGAGACCGAGGACCCACACGACCGGTACCACCAGTAGTACCCGGTCTGCATGTCCTGAGTACGAAGATCCGACCGGCGAGGGCCGGGAGCCGCTTGCGGCTCCCGGCCCTTCCACGAGTGCGCCCACGTCTCGGCACAGCGACTCTTCGAAGCGTCGCTCCCATCGGCTGAACCGGACGGCTGCCGTCGTGCACGGCAGGATATTCGCCTACAATGGCGAATATCGCACATTGAGTCTCGTCGCCGTTCCTCGGAGCGCAGCGAAGGCCGAATGTGGGAGCCGCTCGAGCACTTCTCACACATCAACGCACGCGCGAACGCGGTCCCGGCTCCGGACAGCGCTTCCATGCTCCACGGAAGGGAACCCGTCCCGATGTTCGCAGAGCGTTGCCTCACCACCGTGATGCGCCAGCTGACCGCCGGCTACACCGCGCACGCGCCTGCGACGATGGATTCGCTGCCCTCCCCCCTCCCTGGCCACGGATACACGCTGTATGTCCACGTACCGTTCTGCGAGCGGCTGTGCCTGTACTGCTCGTTCAACCGGTTCCTGTTCCAAGAAGACCGCGCTCGCGTCTACTTCGGTCACCTTCGCGATGAGATGCGTATGGTCTCGAGGCTGGGCTACGACTTCTCCTCGCTCTACATCGGCGGCGGCACACCCACTATCCTCGTCGATGAGCTGGTCGAGACGATCGACCTTGCTCGCGAGTTGTTCTCCATACAGGAGGTCTCCTCGGAGACGAGCCCGAACCACCTGACCGAGCAGGTCGTGGAACAACTCGACGGCCGCATCCAGCGCATGTCTGTGGGCATCCAGAGTTTCGACGACATGCTGCTCAAGCAGATGGACCGCTACGACAAGTACGGCTCTGGCGCGGAACTCTTCGAGAGGCTGGTCGCCACGCGCGGCTGGTTCCATTCGCTCAACGTCGACATGATCTTCAACTTCCCGTCACAGACGGAGGCGAGCCTGCGTCGCGACGTGGAGCTGATCCGGGCAAGCGGCTGCAACCAGACGACGTTCTACCCGCTCATGGCCTCGCCCGAGTCGGCGGAGTCGATGGCCAGCGCAGTGGGAAAGATCGACTACTCTCGCGAAGGCGACTACCACCACATCATCGGTGATGTCCTGTGCGCCGGTGAAGCCTTCGAAGCGTCCTCGGCCTGGACCTACTCCCGCGAGAAGGGCGGCATGATCGACGAGTACATCGTCGACACGCCGGAGTACGTGGGGATCGGCTCCGGCGCTCAGTCGTTCCTTGACGGACGGCTCTATGGGAACACCTTCTCGCTGTCCGAGTACGCCGATTCCATAGAGTCGGGCCGCATGTCGGTGGCGACGGCCGGACGCACGTATGGCTGGCATGACAAGATGCGCTATCAGTTCGTCGTCGATCTGTTCGGGCTCAGACTGGACAAGCGCCGCTTCAGGGAGCAGTTCGGCGTGCCCGTGGACCTGGGGCTGCTCGGCGAGATGGCGTTCATGCGCGCAGTGGGTGCGTTCGAGCGCGACGACCCAGAGTGCCTGACGCTCACCCAGAAGGGCCGCTACCTGCTCGTGGTGATGATGCGGGAGATGCTCGCGATGTCGAACCAACATCGCGACGAGGCCCGGGCGGCCCTGCCCGCCGCGGAGCGCCTGCTGCTGCTCGAAGGGTGCGATCTCCCCGGGGCCCTCGAGCCGGAGTGCGCGCCGGCGGTGTAGCCACCCAGCGCCGGCATCGCTCGGCGTCTGCCCGGCCTCTTGGTGCTGTATCATCAGGCGGCTGAAGCCATCGAAGCCACAAGAGAGGTCGTACGATGCAGCAGGAGCGAATCACCGTCATGGGTCTCGGCAACCCACTGATGCGCGACGAGGGCATCGGGCCGCGGGTCGCCGAAGTGCTCATGGAGGGGTTCGTCTTCCCGGACAACGTGACCGTGCTCGACGCCGGCACGATGGGCATGTCGATCCTGAACCTGTTCCAGGACGCGGACTACATGCTGGTGGTCGATGCGATCGATGGCACCGGCGAGGCGCCAGGGACCGTCGTGCGGCTCGACCCGGAGGACCTCGCCCCCAACCAAGTCCTCCACTCTCTCCACGACATCCGATTCGTCGACGTGCTCCAAGCAGCCGAGTTGATGGGCGCGAAGGTCGTCGGGGAGTGCGTAGCCGTGCAGATCCAAGACATGAGCCAGATGTCGATCGGCCTCACACCCGCTGTCGAGGCCGCCGTGCCGGCCGCCGTCGCAGCGGTCCTGACGATCCTTGCCGAGCACGATGTCGTGGTGACGCCCCGGCAGGGCACGACGGCTGACGCTCAGGTGCTCTCCGCGATGCGAGGATTCGGGGACATGCCCGGCCGCGAAGGCTAGGCGCTGTTCTTCTTCGTGTGGCCCCTCACGACGCTCGCGATACCGTCGGCGTCCAGATGGTTGCGCGACAGCAGGTCCTGTGAGGCACCCGAGGACCGGTAGCCGTCAACGCCGACCCGCACGAAGTGCGTCGAGCGGCCGTTGAGCGCCAGCCACTCCGCCGCGGTCGCCGCTAGTCCACTGCGGACGCTGTGGTCCTCCACAGTCACGAGCACCGGTGCCTCTAGGGCGCGCCGCATGTCGTCATCGGATAGCTCGAGGGGGCTCGACACGATTCCGACGCCCACGCGTATCCCCTGCCTCGCCAGGATGTCGGCGGCGCGGACGGCCGCCCCCGACGGTGTGCCCATCACGAGGATCGTGGCGTCGACACCGCGACGGACCCACTCCACCTCGCCATAGCGAAAGGTGTAGTCGCGAGCGAACACCGGATCGCCGTTCGCCTCCGCGATGACCGGCAGCTTGCTGCGGCCCATGGCGATCGCTATGCAGCCCGGCTGTGATGCCATCCAACGGACCGCGCGGTCGGTCTGATTGGGGTCAGCCGGCACGATCACCCTCCACCCGAAGAAGTCACGGAACGCGCCGACGTAATCTAGGCACTGGTGCGTCTTGCCGTCCTCGCCCACATCCAAGCCGCAGTGCGTGACCGCGAGCTTGAGGTGGGCCTCGTTGATGTCGTTGAGCCGCTGCTGGTTGTAGGCCTCGTCGACGCCGAACACGCCGAAGTCAGACCAAAAGGTCAGGACGCCGTTGACCGACATCGCTCCGCCGACAGTCGCCGTGTTGTGCTCCCCCACCCCGCACTCGATGAACGCGTCGGGGCGCGCCTTGGCGAAGGCCTCGGTCTTGACGGACTGGGCCAGGTCACAGTCCAGTACGACTATCGGTGTGCTGGGCTCGCTGTCGGCGATGTCCACAAGGGCTGCGCCCCACGCCGACCGGTTGTCGGTGCCCTTCTCGGAGGTGTACGTGCGCGGAGCACCCGTCACCGTCGCAACTGCGGGCCGGGGCCTCTTCACGGGGACCGTTGCGCACGGCGACGTCCGCAAGCCCAGGTAGTGCTCAAGACGCGGCTCGAGACCGAGTTCCTCCATGGCGCGCCGGTACTCGTCCGCTGTAAGTCCTCGGCCGTGGAACTCAGCCTGGTCCTCCATGAACGAGACGCCCTTGCCGATGACCGTGTGAGCGATGACCGCGCACGGACGCGAGCAGTCCGCGACCGCCCGGGCGATCGCGCCGTGGAGCTCCGCGAAGTCGTGTCCGTCGACCTCTTCGATTCCCCAA
This sequence comes from Coriobacteriia bacterium, assembly GCA_025361885.1. Taxonomy (GTDB): domain Bacteria; phylum Actinomycetota; class Coriobacteriia; order Anaerosomatales; family PALSA-660; genus JANYJF01. Next base: position 17,074 of record JANYJF010000061.1, on the reverse strand, counting down.
CCGTCCGCGATGAAGTCCGCCGCGACGTCTACGGGCATGACGTCGCGGGTGTGTCCCGAGATCTGGATGCCGTTGAGGTCGACGACGACAGTCAGGTCGCACAGCCCCTCCTTGACGGCGAGACGCCGGGCCTCGGCGACCTGGCCCTTGTGCTGCTCCCCATCGGACATCGCGACGAAGGTGTGCCAGGCGCCGCCGGTGAGGCGGGCAGCCAACGCGGACCCGACGCCGGCGGACAGACCCTGCCCGAGGTTGCCGGTCGACCATTCCACTCCGGGCACTGAGCGTTCGACATGGCCCTCGAACACCGACCCTGCCTGCCTGAAATGCGGGATCAGGTCCTCGACGTCGAAGAAGCCCGCGTCCGCCAACGCCGAATACACCCCGGGCGACGTGTGTCCGTGGCTGACTATCACGCGATCACGACCGGCCCAGCACGGGTCCTTGGGGCGCAGGTCGGCGAAACGGTAGAGCATCAGGAACGTCTCGATGGACGACATCGATCCGCCAGGATGCCCCGACGCCGCGACCGAGGTCATGGTGAGGATGGCGCCCCTGCAAGCGAGCGCCCGCGCCTCGAGGTCGTCGAGTGTCTCGGCATCGAGCGTGGGAGTCTGGAAGCCTCGCGGGACCATGAGGGACACCTCTCTGGAGATCTGGGGCGCTACACTGCTCACAGGGTATCTTCCCGAAGCACCATCGCACGACATGCCGGTCCTCATCGTCGTGAAGGAGACCCGCCCGATGGACACACTTCTCGCCACAGCCGAGGCGGCAGCCAGAGCAGGCGGCCGCGTGCTCGCGGATCGCGCCGGCAGGCTCGGAGCCGTACGCACGAAGTCCAGCGCCGTGGACATGGTCACCGACGTCGACATCGCCGCCGGTGTGGCCGTGGTGCGGTCCATTCTTGCAGCCGACCCGGCAGCGCATGTGATCGTCGAGGAGCCGGAGGTCTACGGGCTCAGCGGCGTCACACAAGGCGAGCTCGACGATGCGGAGGTGTGGGTCATCGATCCGATCGACGGCACCACGTCGTACATCCACGGCTATCCGTGCTACTCGGTGTCGGTGGCGTGCCTGCGCGACGGCCGACCGGTGGCCGGTGCTGTCTACAACGCATCGCGTGATGAGATGAACTCGGCCGCCGAGGGCCTGGGCGCGACGCTGGACGGGGCACCGATGCACCCGAGCAGCGTCGCGACGATCCCCGAGGCACTGCTCGTGACCGGCTTTCCCTACGATCGCACGGTCACCCTCGACCGCCAGATGGCGATCTTCACACGCATGATCCGCCAGGTTCACGGGATCCGCCGCGACGGGTCCGCCGCCATCGACCTGACCCTGGTCGCCTGCGGGCGCGCCGACGGCTACTGGGAGCTCGCCCTCAAACCGTGGGACATGGCCGCGGGCGTGATCATCCTCCGCGAGGCCGGCGCAGTGATCACCGATCTCTCGGGCGCCGACTGGACTCCCGCCACCACTGACGTGGTGGCGGGCAACCCTGCTCTGCACGCGGAGATGCTGAAGCTGATAGCCGAGACGAGCGCGAGAACCTAGGCCGAGCGTGGCCGGTTCGAACCGGCAATGGACCTTGTGGACCTGGAGCCGGGCTGCAGGCGCGAAACGCAGCGGAGCGCGGTCGGGGTGTGCTGGACGCCGACTCCGAGACGTCCGAGTCGCACCCTTGCAGCCGCTCCAGAGGGCCTGGAGTCCGCAAGCACCCCGACCGCGCTCCGCGGTCAGTCAACGCATGACGCGCTAGATCTCCGGAGCCGACTCCAAGATGATCTTCACGATCCCCGGATCGGCAAGCGTCGAGATGTCGCCGAATGCGTCCATGTCCCGCTCACCCGCCGCGATCTTGCGCAGGATGCGGCGCATGATCTTGCCGGATCGGGTCTTGGGCAGCTCCGGGACGATATGGATGTGGTCGGGCTTGGCTATCGGCCCGATCTGCTCGCGCACATGGCCGGCGAGGATCTTCTCGAGGTTGGCCGACTGCGTCTGCCCGGTCTTGAGGATGACGTATGCGTAGATCCCCTCACCCTTGATCTCGTGCGGGAAGCCCACGACCGCGGCCTCCGCGACGGACGGGTGGCTGACCAGAGCCGACTCGACCTCGGCCGTGCCCATGCGATGCCCGGAGACGTTGATGACGTCGTCCACGCGGCCGAGGAGCCAGTAGTATCCATCCTCGTCCATCCGTGCGCCGTCACCCGTGAAGTACTTGCCGGGGAACTGCGTGAAGTAGACCTCCTTGACGCGCTTGTTCTCGGGGTCGCCCCACGTGCCGCGCAGCATGCCCGGCCAGGGCTTGGTGATGCACAGCCGGCCTCCCTCGCCCATTGGGGTGGGACTCCCGTCCTCGTTCACGATCTCGGGCACGATGCCGAAGAACGGACGGGTCGCGGAACCGGGCTTCATGGGCGTCCAGCCGGGCTGATTGGTGATGATGTGCCCGCCGGTCTCCGTCTGCCAGTACGTGTCCACGACCGGGACGCGCTCACTTCCGACGACCTTGTAGTACCACATCCACGCCTCTGGATTGATCGGCTCGCCGACCGTACCCAGGACGCGGAGCGTGGAGAGATCGAACTTCTTCGGCCAGTCATCGCCCGATTTCATCATGGCGCGGATGGCCGTGGGCGCCGTGTAGAGCTGGTTGACGCCGTGCTTCTCGACGATCTCCCAGAATCGGCCGGGGTGCGGATAGTTCGGGACACCTTCGAACATCAGGGATGTGGCGCCCACGCATAGCGGGCCGTACACGACGTAGCTGTGGCCGGTGACCCAGCCGATGTCCGCCGTGCAGAAGAAGACATCCTCGTCGTGATAGTCGAAGTCGTACTTGAACGTGACGGCGGCATAGAGCAGGTAGCCGGCCGTGGTGTGCAGGACACCCTTGGGCTTGCCGGTCGATCCCGAGGTGTAGAGGATGAACAGCGGGTCCTCGGCGTCCATCCACTCGACGTCGCAATGGTGGCCGATGCCCGCGGCGCGGACCTCCTCGTGGTACCAGTGGTCGCGACCGGGCTCCATGTCGACGCGGGTCTGCGCACGACTGACCACGATGACCGACTCGATGGTGGGACATTCGTACAGCGCGGAGTCGGCCTCTGCCTTCAGCGGCACGATGCGACCGCCACGCAGGCCCTCGTCGGCCGTGATGAGCATCTTGCAGCCGGAGTCCTGGATGCGGTCGCGCAGCGCCGCGGCGGAGAAGCCGCCGAAGACGACCGAATGGATCGCGCCGATGCGGGCGCACGCCAGCATCGCGACGGCGAGCTCAGGGATCATCGGCAGATAGATGGCGACGCGATCGCCCTTCCGGATGCCATGCTTCTTGAGCACATTGGCGAAGCGGCACACCTTGTAGTACAGGGCCTGGTACGTGTACATCTTGCTGCGGCCCTCGTCCGACTCCCAGATCAGGGCGGCCTTGTTGCGGCGCCACGTGCTGAGGTGCCGGTCGATGCAGTTGTAGGCGACGTTGGTCTTGCCGCCGGCGAACCACGAGATGCGCGGGGTTTCGAACTCGTAGTCGAGCACTGAGTCCCACTTCTTGTGCCAGTAGAGATGCTCTTCGGCCATCTCGGCCCAGAAGCCCTCCGGATCCTCCACCGAGCGCTTGTACATCGCCTCGTACTCGTCCTGCTTCTGGATGTACGCGCGCTCGCGGACCCACTCGGGCGGGTCGACGACTCGGAGCTCCTGCATCATCGACTCTATCGACGTGGTGTCGGTCATTGCTCGCCTCCCTCGATCGCCATCTGTGCCGCCGGTCGTCCGGCGCCTGCGGGACTCCTGCGGCCCCCGGGTGCGGCCCCCACCTTTCTCCCGTCGTGACATCGGCGGGTGAGAGGGCCGGTGCCTGATACTAGACGGAGGTTCCACGGGTCCGTAAGGCCCTGCGGGGGCGAGCGGCGCATCCGGTCGGTGTGCGGCATCCATTCGCGTCCAGCGCCATGACGGCGCCGTTCGCGGGATGACCATGTAACATACGTTGCAAGGCCTTGGGCAGTGCGGTATCGTGACGACGTTGACAGTTTCAGTTTCCCTTCCCTAAGTCCGCGGCCGGGGAATCCGGCGCGGAAGCAGCGTCCCAGCGCGGTGACCGGCATCACCTGCAGCGAGACGTGCACGATCGGCCGCTTGTGCGGCCCTTCGACGAGACTCAGGGGTAGTAAGGGAAGGAATAAGGCAACCCCGGCCCGAAGGCCGGGGTTGTCCAATTACCGGGTATCTCGAGCATCATCTCTCCACAAGGACGAGCCGCGGGTCACTCCGCCGGAAGTGCCGTGACTCCCCACCCGGTGCCGCAGTGCGTGGCTATCACCGGCCCGGTCTCCACCAGGTACATGTCGGTCACCTCGTAAAGCTTCTCGAGCTGCCGTCGAAGCCACTCGGCGCTCTCCGGCTGCTCGAAGTGCGCGACGATGAACTCGCCGCGCGAACGACCGGCCATCTTCCGCCCGACCCAATCGATCGTGTGCTGGAGGGCCGCCTGGGTTCCGCGCGTGCGCGCGACCGGCTCGAACGCGCCGTCATTGCTGACAGTCAGGGTCACCTTGAGATCGAGCAGGCCACCGAAGAACGCGGACACGCGGCCGATGCGGCCCCCTCTCGAGAGATTGTCGAGGCTGTCGAGTCCGACGATCATCTCGACCCGATCCCTCGCGGACTCCACAGCGCGTACGACCACGTCGAGGGGCGAGTCCTTCGCGGCTTGTCGGGCTCCTTCGAAGACCTGCAGCCCCTGCCCGCCCGACAGATTGAGCGAGTCGATCACGTGGACGCGGTCGCCGAACCGCTTGGCCGCCTCTCGCGCCGAGTCGATCGTTCCGGAGAGTTTCGACGAGACGTTGACCGAGACCACGTCCGAAGCCGTCTCCAGCGCCATCCTGTACGCCTCGATGAACGCACCCACCGGAGGCTGTGAGGTCTTGGGGAGTTCCGGCGCGGCCTTCATCAGCCGATAGAACTCGCTCGACGTGATCTCGCCGTCCCGGTACGTGCGGTCGTCGATCGTGAAGGTGAGCGGGACGACTGTTACGCCGAACCTATCGACGAGGGCGGGCGGCAGGTCGCAGCAGCTGTCTGTGATGATCGCGACAGGTCTCATGATCTCCCTCGGATACCGGCTGGGTGTGGCGGATCATTGGCTGAAGTGGACCATGCCGTGGGAGAACGGGACGCCACCCATGACGTGGACGTGCAGGTGCTGCACGGTCTGTGACGCATCGCGACCGTTGTTGATGATGACTCTGTAGCCGGTCTCAGCGACACCCTTGATGGCCGCGACCTTGGGGGCCGCAGCGAACAGCGCACAGGCCACCTCGTCGGGAACGTCGTCGCCCATATCGGCGTAGTGCCTCCGGGGGATGATGAGCGTGTGGACGGGGGCCTGAGGGGTGATGTCGTCGAAGGCGATGACGAGGTCGTTGCTGTACACGGTCCGGGCATCCAACTCGCCACGCGCGATCATGCAAAAGATACAGTCATCCATGGGGCGTCTCTCCTTCTCGCTCGCCTTTGGCGCCACTATCGCACGACGCTAGCTGGACGCGTCCTAGTCGGACGACGTGTCGATCTCATCGGTCGCGGGCATCTCGCCCATCAATGTGGTGACTCGTTGCTCGGCGTCCGCCAACTTGGCCTGACACGCGCGAAGGAGCGCGACCCCGCGCTCGTAGCGCGCGAGGCTCTCCTCCAAGTCGAGCTGGCCTCCCTCGAGCGCCGCGACTATCGACTCGAGTTCCGTGAGCGCCTCAGAGAAGCGGAGCTCGGCGGCCGGGCTGCTGGATGTGTCGCTCATGACTGCTCATGCTCCATATCATCTACAGACTCGACGGTACATGCCGCGGATCCGTCGTGCATGCGGATCCGAACGTGCTCTCCGGGATGGATCTCCTGGGCCGAGCGGACCACACTGCGGCCATCCTCCGCATAGCATACGGCGTATCCACGGCCGAGGATACCGAGCGGCGAGAGGTCTTCGAGCCTCGCCGCGAGGGCCGAGACCGCGCCGCGCGACCTCTCCAGCAACAACGGGCCGCTGCGCCGCAGCCCGGCCGATGCGAGGTCCAGCCGCCCGTGATCGCGGACGACCAGACGTGGAGCCAGGCTCGCCAGCGCCGTGGCCGCGGCACCGAGCCGGGCGTGATCCAAGCCCAGCCGCGCGGGCAGCGCCCGCGCCAGAGAGTCGGCTGCGAGGTCCAGCCGTTGCGAAGGCTGGGCGAGCAGACTGCGGGGGTCGGTGAGCGCCCGGCTGCTGGCGAGCATCGCCAACCTATGCGCCGTTCCCTGACGCGCGTGCAGAAGCGCTCGTCCGAGCAATCGGCCGAGTGACGCCAGTCGCGCGGTCACCTCCTCGGTTGCGGGGACCACGCTCTCGGCGGCAGCCGTCGGGGTAGAGGCCCGCAGGTCGGCCACCATGTCCGCGATCGTGGTATCGGGCTCGTGACCGATGCCGGTGACGACCGGGACCGGGCAGCCCGCTATCGCCCGGGCGACGCGCTCGTCGTTGAACGGCATCAGGTCCTCATAGGACCCGCCGCCTCGCGCAACGATCACGACGTCCACTCCCTGCGCGGATCCCAGCGCTTCGATCGCCCCGACTATGTTCTCAGACGCGTCCGCGCCCTCTACCGCCACTCCGGCCAGGAGCACCTCCGCGACGGGATATCGCCGCCTGAGCGTGCGCAGTACGTCGTGGACCGCTTTGCCGCGCGGGGACGTCACGAGTCCGATCCTCGCCGGAAACGGCGGCAGGTCACGCTTCCGCTCGGCTCGCATCAACCCCTCGGACTCGAGCTTCCGCGACAGCGCGGCGACCTGCATCCGCAAGACCCCTTCGCCCGCCGCGGCCAGTCTGCGGACCTGGAACTGCATCCGGCCCTTCGGCGCGTAGACGGTCAACGTGCCGGTCACCTCGACCTGCATCCCGACACGCAGTGGAACGCCCGACGCTTCGTACGCATCGCGCCAGATCAGACACGACATCACTGACGGTCCGTCGCACACAGTGAAGTAGACGGCCTTGTAGCCGGGCTTGTCAGTCGCTTCGCTGACCTCACCGAGGACGCGAAGCGACATGCCCTCCAAGGCGCGCTTTGCGAGGCTCATGGCCTCGGTGACGCTGAGTGCGCGGTCTTCCGACAAGCTCCGAGTCAGCTCCCGATGTCGGCGGCGTCCGGTCTCCCGTCCGTTGGTGCCGCGGACTGCGGCGCCTCATCGGTATTCTAGCAGCCACAGGCGTCGCCACCTTCGGTCGGATGTGCGTCTTGGTGGTCCGCCACAGCCCGAAGGAATGTCGCGCCGAACCGCACGAGCTTGACCTCCCCCACTCCGGGCAGCGCGCTCATGGCGGCCTCGTCAGCCGGTCGTAGCGTGGCGATCGCCGCCAGCGTGGTGTCCGGGAAGACGACGTATGCGGGCACGGCGAGATCCCTGGCCAGCCCCAGACGTACTTCGCGGAGCCGGTCGAACAGCGCCGCGTCGCGGTCCGTCAGATCCGCTCGCAGCGACCGGCGAGCGAGCGGCCCCCCGACCCGGGCTCGCTCCCCCGCCTCGGCTCGCCCCGCGCCGGGGAGCGCCGCCCCGCCCCGGATCAACCGTTGCGCCGACACGTCGCCACACACGTCGCAAGGACCTCCACAGTCGTCGATGGCCTCGTCGAACCAGGCGGCCAGCGAACGGTGTCTGCACTCCGAGCCCGCCGCCATCCGATACATCGTCCGTGCGCGCTGCGCGACCTCCCGCCGGTACTCGCGGTCATCGATGGCCTCGATCATGGCGTCTCGACGCTTGACGTCCGCCCACGAGTAGAACAGCACACAGTCGGACGGGGCGCCGTCGCGCCCGGCTCGACCGATCTCCTGCGCATATGCCTCGACAGACCCCGGAAGATCCTTGTGGATCACGTAGCGCACGTTCGCCTTGTCGATGCCCATGCCGAAAGCGACCGTCGCAACGATCACCCGCGCGTCCCCCCTCAGGAACGCCTCCTGGACCTCAGCCCGCTCGGTGTCATCCATCCCGGCGTGATACGCCCTCGCGGGCACGTCCTGGCGGCGCAGCCATACTGCGAGGGACCCTGATGCCCGTCGCGTCAGGCAATAGACGACCCCACTCTCCCCATCATGCGATCGTATGACCGACAAGATCTCGCGTCGCGTATCGCCGATGCCATCCTTCTTGCGCACGGCGATGCGCAGGTTGGGGCGGAAGCACGAGCCGCGGAAGCGGAAAGGGTCCGACATCCCCAACTGGGACACGATGTCGTCCGCTACCCGCCTTGTGGCAGTGGCGGTGACCGCGAGGACCGGGACGCCGCCGAGCGTCCGCTTGAGACCCGAGAGCTGCCGGTATGCTGGACGGAAGTCATGTCCCCACGCCGAGATGCAGTGCGCCTCGTCGATCGCCACCATCGATGTTCGCGAGCGCATGGCGTTCGACGACAACAGACGCTCGAGGCCCTCGGGCGCCACGTACAGCAGCTCGTACTCACCTTCCTGAGCACCGGCAACGCGGCGCGCTCGTTCGGCCTCCTCGAGCGTGGAGTTCACGAGCGTCGCCCGAAGACCGCGTGCCTGTGCCTGGTCCACCTGGTCCTTCATCAACGAGATGAGAGGCGACACCACGAGCACCAGCCCGCCGAGCACTCTCGCCGGCACCTGGAACGTGACGGACTTGCCAGCCCCCGTGGGCATGACAGCCAAACAGTCACGACCGGCGATCACCGCGGCGATGACCTCGTCCTGGCCTGGCCGGAACGACGTATGACCGAAGACGTCGCACAGGACGTCGAGCGGAGATGCGGGCGGCGTGCTCATCTGCACTCCTGACAGGCGAAGTCGGCCCCGAGTGATGGGCCGCCGCCCGCGAGTGCGGACGGCGGCCCATGTTCTCATCGTGGTCCGACCCCGACCCTACCCGCGCCCGACCGGCACCCGACCCTCACTCCCGGCCGGCGACTGCGGCTCCGTCAGCAACGAGCACCCCGTCAGTCCCTTCGCCCGAGACCGAGGTAGTACAGCAGGTAGAGCACGGAGATCAGCGCCGCGGCCACATACGTCAGCGCGGCCGCCGTGAGCACGGACCGCGCGCCGGCGACCTGCTCCGGAGGGAGCACGCCTTCGAGCGCGACCACGGCGCGTCGTGAGGCGTCGAACTCCACGGGCAACGTCACGATCTGGAACAGGACCGCTATCGCGAAGAACGCGGCCCCGAACGTGATGAGAGTGGGGAAGTTGAGGAAGATGCCCGCGATTATCAGCGGCCATGCCATGCTGGAACCCAGGTTGGCCACCGGCACGAGTGTTGAGCGGAAGCCCGCCGGACCGTACGCCAGGGCATCCTGCACGGCGTGTCCGGCCTCGTGCGACGCGACGCCCGCTGCAGCGACGGTGCGGCCTTCGTAGACGCCCTGCGAGAGGTTGAGCACGCGTGTGCGCGGGTCGTAATTGTCGGTCAGCTTGCCGCCGACAGGCCGGATCTGGACCGCCTGCAGCCCGTTGGTATCCAGCATGCGACGCGCGATCTCAGCACCGGTCGACCCGTTGGCCACGGGCACTTTGGAATACCGCGAGAACGTCGAACGGATGTAGAGCTGCGTGGTGCCGCCGAGTACCAGCGACAGGAGCAGTATCCCCCAGTAGTTCAGCACGAAGTTCATGAGCAGACCTCCAGTGTGCGTGCGGTCGCCAGCGGCATCCCGCCCGGCTATCGCCGCGCGAGAGCAACCAAGCTACTCCTGTGCCGCTTCGACAACGACCTTCCCGTCAGCCACACGCAGTGCCAATCGTCCGTCGATCAGCGCGACGAGCTCCTCGCCTATCAGGGTGCGGCGCCAGCCGCCAAGCAACGGGTTCTCTTCACGCTCGCCGCCGGCTAGACGCTCCAGATCGCCTCGCGACGCGAGCAGCGGCACGGCCACCCCGCTCTCCACCGCCCTGACTCGAACGAGCGCCGACATGAGCTCGACGATGCCCTCGATGTCGATGATGTTGCGGGGCCGCTTCGGGATCTTCGGCAACTGCTCGTCCGTCAGGGCGAGGCCGGCGCACACGGCCGCGAGCAGACCGGATCCGCCGTCACCGAGCGCGCGCGGGCTCATCCCGCGGATGTCCGAAAGGGCCGTGGCGTCCACCGGCTGCCGGCGCGCCACCTCGACCAGCGTCTCGTCGGACACGATCCAACGCTTGGGCAGGTCGCGCCGCTGCGCCTCGAGCTCGCGCCATGCGGTGACCTGCTGAAGGACACCCAGCTGCCTGCGCGACAGCGCCGAGGCGCGTTTTATGCGCCGGAACTGCTGATCCGGCACCACCTCGTAGGTGGCCGGGTCGCTCATCCGCTCGAAGTCGCGCTCGACCCATTGCAGCCGACCGTCCTTCTCCAGCCTCCCCCGCAAGGTCTCGTACATCCCGGGCAGGTAGGTGACGTCCGCCAGCGCATACTGTATCTGCGCCGGACTCAGCGGGCGCCGAGCCCAGTCCGTGAACGTGTCGGACTTGTCGACGTCGACGTCGTAGATCTCCTTCACCAAACGCGCATAGCCGACCTGCGACGGGAACCCCGCCAGCGTGGCCGCGATCTGAGTGTCGAATATCGGCGCTATCGCCACGTTCGCCAGCCGATAGAAGATCTCCATGTCCTGCGAGCCTGCGTGCACGACCTTGAGGACCGATGTGTCCGCCAGCAGCGCGAGTAGCGGCGTCAGGTCCCTGATGGCCAGCGGGTCGATGATCACGGACTCTTCGGCAGCACACGCCTGGATCAGGCAGAGCTTGGCGAAGTAGGTCTTCTCGCGCATGAACTCGGTATCGAGCGCCACGAGCCCCGAGGCCCGGGCCCGGTCGCAGAACGCCGCGAGCTCCGTTGTGTCCTTGATATACAAGCCGACGTCCTTCCGCGAGTCGCTGATCCAACATCCAAGTATGGTGTCCGGCTGCGGTAACATCAAATCGGGCGAAGAAGCCCGAATGGCGCATCCGCTGCGCCACCTCGAGCTGGGAGCCGAGCGTGCGGATACTGATCGTCAACAACCTGAGGGCCGGTCAAGGCGACGCCGGCCTCTACGAGTACATCCGCCACCTTTCGCTCGCCGGAGCCGAGGTCACGCTGCGAGCCCTTCGCGAAGCAGCCTCGCTCGACCACGCACTGCGAGACGCCGAGGAGTTCGACCGCGTGGTCGCAGCCGGAGGTGACGGCACGGTCTCATCGATCGCGTACGCCCTTCGCGACTCGGGCATCCCGCTCGTCGCGTATCCCGCGGGAACGGCGAACCTCCTCGCATTGAACCTGAAGCTGCCGCTCGACCCGAAGCGCCTCGCCGACACCACGCTCGCGGGGCGGACCATGCGCGTCGACCTCGGGGAGTTGACGTGCGAAGCATGCTCGAAGGAGGTCCGGGCCGAGCGCAGGCGCTTCGCCCGGCCACGTGCGAAGCAGCGGATCGGGTTCTCCGTCATGGCCGGCGCAGGTTTCGACGCGTCGATCATGGAGGGCGCGCGCGAGCTCAAGAGCGTCATCGGCGCGGGTGCGTACCTGGTCAGCGCGATGGCGAACATGGAACCGACCATCGCCGAGATCCGACTCGACTTGGACGGGCGCGAGGTGATCACGGAGGGCAGCTCCGTCATCCTCGTCAACTTCGCACGGATGCAGTTCGATCTGACCATCGCCCACGATTCGGACGCCACCGATGGGCTCTTCGAGGTCGTCGTCATCAAAGCGAAGCACGTCACCGAACTCATCCCGGCGCTGCTCGCCGCATGGCTGGACCGCATCGTGGACTTCCCCGACAGGTCGCAAGCCATCGAGTCGTATCGTGCGAAGAAGATCGAGGTGCTCACGGCCCCGCCGCTGCCCCTGCAGACCGACGGCGACCTCATGGAGGGAAGCACGCCGTTCTCGGGTCGCGTGCTCCCGATGGCGGCGACCTTCGTGGTGCCGGCCGGCAGCGAGGGGCGACAAACCGACGACCGCGCGTAAGGTGGGGACACGCACACCCGCGTACGCTACACTCTCGCAAGGGGGATGGGGATCCCTGCGCCGAGTTCGAGGAGACTGCATCTTTGGACGCCAAGTTCTACGTCTACGGATACCTGCTTCTGTCGGTCGTGTATGCGGCCGGCTGCGCAGTGTTCATCAACGCCGTCACACGCGCATCCGATGCGGCCAAGTCGCTGGTTCCCGAGGACGGCCCCGATGACGGGACCGCACAGCCCATCGTCACGGACGTGGACGCCACCACAGCGGCCGTTCGCGCGCTGCTCGACATCGAGTCGATCGCTTTCGCATTCGCCGTCCTTCCCGTAGCCTACATCGCGCTGACGGGCCTGCTGGGCAACCTTCTCACGCGCAACACCTCGACGGCCGCTCTGATGAATCCCCTGTGGCTCGTGCTGACCGCCGCCACCGTGCTGGTCGAGCTCGTGATGCTCACGAAGATGATCGCGGCGACCGGGCGGCTCTCCGAAGCTGATCAGGGCGTGCTGTTGACGCCGGGCTTCGTGAGCCGTCAGCGCAAGCGGCTCGCGTACTACCGTGGATTCGTGCTGGCCGTGACGCTCTTCAATGTCTTGAACTCGGGCTACCTCATCGCAAGCATCAACACCATCGTCCGCGCGCCGTACGTACTGTAGGAGCGCGCGAGCGCCCCGCGTCAGACATCCCTTCGCACCGCGCGGCGCCGGTCCGTTCGTGGTCAGAAACCGGTAAGCACCTCGCGCGACACTCCCCCTGTCCGGTTCTTTTGGCTCTCCAGGCACGCAAATGGGCGTCTGGAAGCCACGGAGAAAGGGGGAACCATGGATGCTCGAACCAGAGTCAGGATGGCCGCAGTGGGGGTAGCGCTATCGTTGGCGCTCGCGCACGCGGGGCCGCTGGTGGGTGTGGCGTTCGCGGAGACGATCGCCACAAGCTCGGACGGCGTTGCGGCGGTGGCAGCGGTGGATGCGACGGCATCTCTAGAGGCGAGTCCGACCAAGGTGGCGGTCGCCGTCGACACCACGCCTGCTGTCGACGCCGTTCCGGGGGATACGCCGACTCAGACGCCCGGGGTGGTCAGCCCCGAGGCCCCCGTCCCGTTCACACGGGACCCCGCGCAGGCGCCGACCAAGGGTGCGATCACACCCATGATCGTGTCCGGGCAGTACGGGTATCTGTGGACGCCGTGGCACCTGCAGGAGAGATCCTACTGGTGCGGACCGGCCACCTGCCAGATCGTGACCCACTATTTCGGACGCCTGGTCTCCCAGTCGACATTCGCGTCGTTCATGGGCACAACGACCAATGGCACGGCCTTCTACCGGGTCGCCGACGCCCTACGAAACTACTCCGGTCGTCCCTACTACTACTACGGCGGCCTGGGCGCGGGAACCGTGACCACGAAGGTCAGCGACAGCATCAGTGGACACGCGATGCCGTTGGTCGCGGACGTGAACGTCGTTCCGGGGATCTGGAACCAGTACCGGTTCTCGCATTCTGGACACATCCTCCCTGTCGAGGGATACGACTGGCGCTATGGCAACATCCGAGTGTGCGACCCGTACAACGAGGCGACGTACCGAATGGGCGGCGGCTCAACCGGCGGTCATGTCACTCACACCCTGAACGCTCTGCTGAACGGCGTCGGCACCCATCCGCAGCGTGCCGTCGTCGCCGCTCCGTAATGGCCGCGAAGGGACGATCCGCACTCGGAGGAGAGAACATGATGGGTTCCGCCGCACGCATAGCGCTCCCCGTACTGCTCGCAGTGGCACTCTCGACCGCGTCGTGCGTTCCTGCCGGGCGCCTCTTGGAGGCGTCCGGCGACTCGGTGGTCGAGCCCACCGTCGGGACGCTCCCCGCCCGCACCGACGCCCGGATCCTGGGCTTTGAGGACGCCGAGGCTCCGGCGCTCGCGTACAGGGACTGGGAACTGCCGCCGCTGGTCACGCTGGAGGACTACACCGACAACCTGGCGGCATACGGACAGATGAGCGGGGTGGAGCACCCGAATGCGTACATCGGTCTGCTCGACCTACGTACCGGCCGCAGGGAGCTAGTCCGGAAGGAGGCGGTCAACGCAGCGGACCTGTGGGACATGTGCGCGCCCCGGCTCTCGGACGAAGCGATCGCATGGGAGGAGATCACTCCCGGCGAGGGTGACGACATGGGCAACGCGGGATGGCGGCTCTACGCTGCGACGCTCGATCGGAAGGCGCTCAGCATCGGACGCCCGATCCTCGTGGCCGAAGGCAGGACCGACACGATCGGCCGGCCATTCTACGGAGTCGATGGCACCGAGGTCTACTGGGCGAACATGTCCTCCCCCTTCGCACGGAAAGCACGATCGATGCCTCCCGACACCGTGAGGTCGAGGGACCTGGCCACTGGACGCACGCGCGTCGTCCACCACGCATCGCGCCTCATCGACGGTTTCAAGCTGTCCGAGGGCACCTTGGTCACGACAGAGCTGACGAGCTCCCCCGTCCCAGGTAAGGTCAGTCCCGTGACTGCTGTGGCCGTCGACGCTCGAACGGGCAAGACGCTACGTTCCGCCTCCCTCGGTAACGGATACGACCTGTCGCACTTCGCGGATTACGCCGACGGCTGGTTCTTGTGGACCGAGATCGCGGAGGGCGGCGGGCAGCCTATCGCCTACGCTATGGACCCACAAGGCCACGTCATGCTGGCCGGCTACAAGTCCGCGAACCCCATGATCTCGCCGCGCTTCGCGTTCTGCGAGAGCTTCACTGCTACGGGGAGCCCCAGCGCACCGCGCCAGGTTTGTCAGTTGCGAGGAATGGACCTGCAGTCCCGAACGCGGTTCGTGGTTGCCACGACCTACCCGGACACCGATGGGATGTGGCAGACGACCATCGCGGGGAGCCGCAAGCACACGCTCGTCGTCGGCAACAGCATGCTGTCCGTGCTCGACGATCCCCAGTGCAAGAAGACACCTATCCGTGTCTACCGCTGGTGAGAACGCTCAGTCGCCGGCGGACCACACGAGAATGATGATGGCGCCCGTCAGCTTCTGCGCTTGCAACTCTCCTCCCGGTCCGACATGAATCACCAGGGCCGAGGCGCATCGGTCTATACGTGATAGGTCAGCCACAACCGATCGAGTAATGCGTGAAAGCCCTCGTGCACTCCCTCTCCTACCACGTCGCGCTCGATTCGCTCATACCCCGCGGCGAGTTCATCCTGCACAGCTGTTGGCAGCTCGCGATCGGCCGCACCGAAGCAGTCCCTCTCCTCACGGAGGATGTGGGTATGAAGAAGCCGCGTGTATCCGGACATCGCATCGGCAAGCTCGATGCTCGCACACTCGTCACCTTCCGCAAGACGTTGCGCCCCCGACGCTATCTGGGCGACCGCCTCGCGCCCCTGCGCGTGGTCCGCAAGCAGGGTGACGATGGTCTTCTCGACAGAGGTCATCTTCGCGGCGCGAATCGCCGGGAAGAGCAGCTTTTCTTCCTTGGCGTGATGGCACTGGTCAACGAAGACACGGAGGAACTCGATCGTCTGCGCGAGATCGCCGTGCTCCAGCTTCTCGCCCGACTGGGCACGCCTCGTCATCGCGTCCATGATGCCGAGCATTCGGCCAACGCCTACGTGCTCGGATCTCAGGTCTGCTGTTGCGCTCATGTCTTTCACCTTGCGGTTCGCACGGTTGGTGTCTGCATACGCATATGCCCGAGCGGGCCGGGCTCGCAAACGTTCCCGCCTCCTCTCAGTGGGTACAATCCACCAGTGCATGCGTGCATGAATGGGGCTTTCCAACGCGTCGAGCCGAGGACGGACTGCGAGACCAGGTCGTGCCTGAACCCATGCGCTACTCAGCGGGCGACAAGGTCTCGGACGCGCTAACAGCCGCTGACCCCTTGATCGGTCGCGTCATCAGCCGCGTCGGATCGGTCGAGGTCAAGTCAGGACCCACGCGGTTCGCGACCCTTGCGCGCACCGTCCTCGGCCAGCAGCTCTCCGAATCATCGGCGGGGGCGATCATCGCTCGCTTCGATCGGGACATCGGACTGACGCCGGAGGCCGTGATGGCAGCATCAGACGATACGATGCGTAGCGTGGGAGTCTCCCGTCGCAAGAACGGATATCTGCGCGGGATTGCTCGAGCAGAGCTCTCAGGAGAAATCGATCTTGATGACCTCGACTCCCTCGACGACGACCAGGTGATCGGGCGCCTGACGCGAGTGCGGGGCGTTGGCAGGTGGACCGCCCAAATGTTCCTCCTGCTAGCACTCCAGCGGCCCGATGTCGTCGTCCTCGACGACACGGGTATCCGGGCCGCAGCTGGGCACATGCTCGGCCTTGGGCGATCCGCCAGTGTCAGCGAACTCGCCGAAGCCGCCGAACGATGGAGGCCGCATCGGTCTGCAGCAACCCTCTATCTATACTGTGACCGCAGCCAAGCGAAAGGAGTCGAAATGTCGAGAGTCGCGTACACGAAAGAGAACGTGGCAAAGTGCTGGTGCGGGTCCTGCCCCGTGCAGGCAGACAGCAAGTGCGCCCGCGACCTGTACGAAGCATCCAAGAGCACCGATGAACTGCCTTTGCCGGCGCAACTCGGAGGACTGTACTGCTCAACCGGCAGTGCGGTCTGCAAAGACCTCAGCTTCGTGAATCTATGCAACTGCCCTGCGTGCCAGGTATGGGGTGAGAATGGACTGACCAGCAACCACTATTGCGAGCACGGTTCGGTAGGTACCGCAGAAAGTTAGCCCGCCGCACAAGAGGAAGATGTGAGGCACATGAGCATCGAACTCAAGCGCGTGTATGATTCCGCTTCCCAGTCCGACGGCTACCGGATCCTGGTGGACCGGCTGTGGCCCCGGGGCCTGAGCGAGGAGTCGGCGCACATCGACCTGTGGCTTCGACGCATCGCCCCCACGAGCGAACTGCGGAAGTGGTACAGCCACGATGTCGAGAAGTGGCCGGAGTTCCAGAGACGATATGAAAGCGAGCTCGCGACGCATCGCGAACTGCTCGATCTCATCCTGGACATCGAGCGGCACAGGAGGGTTGTCACTCTCCTGTTCGGGGCCAAAGATGAAGAACACAACGAGGC
>JANYJF010000020.1 GCA_025361885.1 Coriobacteriia bacterium | reverse complement strand
GCGCTGAGCGTCACGACTCGGCGGGCCCCCGCCGGTCGCCCCGCACGACCTCCGAGATCTTGCCTCGTCCCTCGCCCTTGTGCTCGACGTTGTGGACCATCTCGGCGAGCAGTCCGAACGCCAAGAGCTGCACCCCGGTGCCCACCGCAAGGGAAGACACAAGCAGCCACGCGAGCGACACCAGCGGCCGGTACGTGACGAGACCGAGCCAGGCAGACACGGCCACTCCGATCGTCCCGAGCGCGCACAGCAGCAGTCCCAACCCGCCGAGCAGGTGCAAGGGACGCTCCGCGTAGCCCGAGAGGAAGATCACCGTCAGGTAGTCCAACGCGCCACGGACGTAGCGCTCGGCGCCGTACTTCGAGCGGCCGGTGGTCCGGTAGCGGCTCTCCACCGGCACCTCCGCGACCGACCAGCCGCGTCGCGCGGCCAGCAGGATGAAGAAGCGGTGCAGTTCGCCATAGCCGTACCGGATGAGATCCTCGGCCGTCTCGTGCCGGTACGCCTTGAGGCCGGCGTTGAAGTCGTGCAGGTCCACGCCGGTGGTCGTGCGGACGAAGAAGTTGAAGAACTTCGACGGGATGCGCTTGCTCAGCGGGTCGCGCCGCACGACCTTCTCGGCGGAGACGACGTCCCAGCCGTCGCACAGCTTCTCGAGCAGCCGGACGATGTCCTGCGGGTCGTACTGCATGTCGGCGTCCGAAGTCACCACGATCTCGCCGCGCGCGAAGGCGAAGCCGTTGCCCAGGGCGCTCGCCTTGCCGTAGTTGCGCCGGTGCCGCAGCGCACGCACTCGCTCGTCGCTGGCGGCGACCTGCTGTATCCGCTCCCATGTGGCGTCGGTCGATCCGTCATCCACGAAGAGGATCTCGTACGTGGCCGAGGTGGCGTCGAGCACCTCCACGACCTGATCGTGGATGCCATGGATGCTGTCTTCCTCGTTGTAGGCGGGCAGCACGACAGTCACGTCGACCGGTCTCTCGTGCGATCCCAAGCGCTCGCGCCAGTCGCTCGTGGACCGGGCGACGGCCGACTCGACGGCGGGTCCGGCGGCTGACAGCACAGCCGCGTAGGTCCTGCTCTCGACCGGAGTATCGGCTGCGTTCTCTGTCATCAGACCGCTACTCTCCAGCCACCGGGTTGGCCGGCCCGACGAGGACCTTGCCATCGGCCACCGCTACCGCGTACGTCACGAGGGGTCGAGGATGCCTGATCGCTTCGGAGACACTGTCCAGGGCACCGGTCCAGTCGGTCCATCTCACGACGCTGCCCGTGGTGACGTCGAATTGGGAGTGGTGCAGCGGACAGGTCACGACAGCGCCGTCCAGTACGCCCTTCGCAAGGTTCCCGCCCATGTGCGGGCAGTGCTCCTGCGTCGCATAGAAGGAGCCGCCCACGTGCGCGAGCAGGATGTTGTGACCTTCGGCCATGACGGCCGTCATGGCGCCCTCGGGCAGGTCGTCGACGCTCATGACCTCGGTGAAGTCGTTCATGTGGCGTTCTCCTCGATAGTCGGTGGACGGCCCGCGGGTCCGAGACTCACCGCCCCCGCACTAAGGTAGTACCCGAGGCGCCGCCCCGGGACACGAGCGCGCCGGCACGGGGCATACTGAGTGAGTTGATGCATCTGACTCACGACAGCGGGGAGTGCTGTGGCATGGAGGCTTCGGAGGACGGGAAGATCAAGGTAACGGTCAACGGCCCCTACCTCGTCTCGGGCGCGCTGCCCCTGGCAAGGCAGACCATTGTGGCCGACGACGACGGCGAGTCCGTCGCTTGGAGCGAGGGCGAACGCTACCACCAGCATCCGCACTACGCACTGTGCCGGTGTGGCGCGTCACACACCAAGCCCTTCTGCGACGGGTCGCACATGTCGGCCGCCTTCGACGGCACGGAGACGGCCGTCCGCGCACCGTACGACGAGCTGGCCGAGGACATCGTGGGGCCGGATCTCATCCTGCGCGACGAGGTCGTTCTGTGCGCCGACGCCCGCTTCTGTCACCGCGCGGGCGGCGCTTGGAACCTCGTGAAGCAGGAGGGCGAGGAGGCCGTCGAGACCGTGCGGGCGGAGGCGGAACTGTGCCCGTCGGGCCGGTACACGGCCATCGACCGGGAGACCGGGGAGCGCCACGAGCCCGATCTGCCGCTGAGCGTGGGGATCGTTGCTGACCCCCACGAAGGCGTCGCGGGCCCCCTGTGGGTGCGGGGCGGCGTGCCCGTGGAGTCCGCCGACGGCCATGTCTACGAGGTTCGGAACCGTGTGACGCTGTGTCGCTGCGGAGGCTCGTCGAACAAGCCGTTCTGCGACGGCACGCACTTGGAAGCCGGCTTCCACGACGACGAATAGGACACCCGGGTCGCGGTCGGCCGTGGGAGCACGCGCAGCGGTCGGCCGCGAGCACCGCCCATCGTCGATGTCACTTCGCGAGTCGTCCGGCTCCCGCCAGCCGTGTTAGAATCGTGCGCGCGCCGCCTCCCTGCGGTGTGTACGGAGAGTTGGCCGAGTCGGTTGAAGGCGCTCGCCTGCTAAGCGAGTAAAGGGCTTGAAGCCCTTTCGAGGGTTCGAATCCCTCACTCTCCGCCATTTGACATCGTTCCTGCGCAGGTGGCAGGATACCTACGCCCTTCGGGGCGCTTCGCGCCATTAGCTCAGCGGATAGAGCGTCCGGCTACGAACCGGGAGGTCGCAGGTTCGAATCCTGCATGGCGCACCACAAGGTTCCAGACGAAGGCCCGTTCGCGAAAGAAGCGAGCGGGCCTTCTGCATGGAGAACCCGGACTTCCTTGCGTATCCGGACCGCGGTACGCGTGGGCACCTGGACCTCAGTACGCCTGGGCACCTCGACCCCTTTCGCGAGCCACAGGCGATCGGCTGTGTTATCTGGGAGTCACAGGCGGCGGGCTGTGGGCCCACAGGCGCAGGCCTGTGTTACCTGGCAGTCACAGGCCGAAGCCTGTGGGCCGCGGAACGGGTCCGGGCGGGCGGGCTCTTGCTCCCGGTCCTCCTCGGCGCCGGCTTCGCAGCCGCTCGTATCCCTGCGCCGTTGACGCGCGAACCCGCCCACCGGACACTTCCCTTGCACCACACGCGGGCGAACAAGGAGGAAAGCGCGTTCGCACCATGGCGGGGGTCGTGGGCTCAAGTGAGGACGAAGACCTCGACGCGGCCGCACCCGACTGTTGAACAACCGCGCCGGCATGCCGGCGGCTCCGTAGGAAGGAACCATCCGATGGGCGGCACCCTGACAGGCAAGACCGTCGTGATAACCGGCTCGACTCGCGGCATCGGGCGCAGCATGGCCGAGGCCTGTGCCGCTGAGGGGGCGACGGTCGTGGTCAGCTCGCGTACGAAAGCGGCGGTCGACGAAACGGTGACCGCCATCGCGAAGAAGGGCGGGAAGGCCTCCGGCATGGTGTGCGACGTGGCCAAGGAGAGCGACCTCGAGGCGCTCCTGGAGCACGCGATCGAGACGCACGGTGGCGTGGACGTATGGGTCAACAACGCGGGCATCTCGCTCGGGATGCGGTTCCACGAGGACGAGTCGCCCGAGGAGATCCACCGCATCGTCGACATCAACCTGGTCGGCACCATGCTCGCCTCTCGCCTGGTCGTGCCGTACATGATCTCGCGCGGCGGCGGCGTCCTCATCAACGTCTCCGGGCGCGGCGGCCGAGGAGACCCGGCCCCGTACACCGCCGCATACGCAGCCACGAAGGCCGGCGTCATGGTGTTCACGAAGTCCATCGCCGGCGAGCACAAGGACGACCCGATCTCCATCCACGTATTCATGCCGGGCATGGTCGACACCGACTTCTACGGCGAAGGCATGGAGGTCAGCCCGGCTCTGCTGGATGTCGTGAGCAACATCCGGATCGTGCTCGACTGCATCGGCACCCCCCTCGAGTCGGTGGGCCCCAAGCTCGCCGAGGTCGCGGGAGAGAAGCCGGGCGAGAAGACGGGCGTGGTGCACTCGGTGAACAGCGGGATGCGCCAGATGCTCGGCGGCTTCCGGATCATGTGGGCACGCATCACCGGCCGCATGAAGCCGATGTAGGCCGAGAAACGGGCGATGCGAGCCGCGTCCGACCACGGCTGCCGTGCTCGGTCTTGGCGCCTACTCCCGCACGTTGTGCTGGCCGAACTGCTCTCGCAGCGCCGAGAGGACCTGCCCCATGTAGCTCGGCTCGGTCTCGGAGCGGACCCGGAACGCGAGGGCCTCGGCGATGACCTTGGCCTCGACACCCTCGCGCTCGGCGGCCTCGACGGTCCAGGCGCCTTCGCCCGTATGCGCGACGGTCCCTGAGACCGCTTCGAGGCCTTCGCCGTGCAACTCGAAGGCACTTTGCAGCCATCCGATCAGACGCGACTCGATGACGCTCCCGTGGTTGTAGACCTCCGCGACGTCGGTGAGGTCGAGTGTGTACTCGCTCTCCTTCAGGATCCCGAAACCCTCGGCGATCGCCTGCATCATCCCGTACTCGATGCCGTTGTGGACCATCTTCACGAAGTGGCCGGCGCCGACGGCCGGAAACAGCCGGTAGCCGCCTTCGACCGAGATGTCGCGCCACAGCGGCTCGAGCCGGTCGCAGAACTGCCGCTCGCCACCGATCATCAGGCACGCGCCGTGGCGCGCGCCAGCCGGCCCGCCCGAGGTACCGACGTCTACGAAGCCGATGCCCAGCTTGGCCAGTTTCTCGGCTCGCGCCGCGTCGGACGTGTACAGCGAGTTGCCACCGTCTATGACGGTGTCACCCGGCTGGAGACGCATCGCGAGACCCGCCTCACCGAAGAGCACGTCGTCCACCGGTTTGCCCGCGGGAACCATCAGCCACACCACTCGCGGAGCCTTCAGCTTGGCGACGACATCCTTGAGCTCGTACGCGGGAACGAGGCCGTCGGGCTCCATCTCCATACTCACCCTCGCCGTGCGGTTGTACCCGACCACCCGCCAGCCGTGGTCCATGAGGTTGCGGGCAAGGCTCGCGCCCATCTTGCCGAGGCCCACGATGCCGATCTCGCGGTTGAAGCCGTCGTCCGGGCCGGGGATGCCGACGGCTGCAACGGCCGCCTCGACGACCTCGTCGGCCATCGGCGTGTAGCGCTCCAGCGGGGTCGCTCCCGCCTCCCATGCCTCCTCGATCGGATCGATGAACTCCCACATGGCGCGGACCTCGCGCGTGGAGACGAAGAGCGTCTGATCGCCGGCGATGGCGTCAGCCAGCAGCTTGGCGTACTCCTCGACGTACTGCTGCTTCTCCTCCTTCTCGTACAGGAAGAAGTTGAAGTCGCGCCCCTCGAGGGATTCGGCGAACCCCGGCTTCTTTGTCCAGAAGCGGATGCGGATGGACTCCATCGGCTCGAGGGTGAAGGTCACCTTGTTCTGCGCGTGGATCCCGTCGCACAGGCAAGGGTGCGGGTGTTTGAAGGTGACGACGATGTCCTTGCGGACCGTACCGATCTTCTTGCCGCCCTGCAGGATCACCGGCACGCCTTCCCAACCGGGCATGTGCAGCTGGGTCGCCACCCGGAAGAAGGTCTCGGTCCGCGAGTCGCGCGCGATGCCGGCGGCGTCGCGGTAGCCGTCGTACTGGGCACGGAACGTGTGTCGTGCCACCTGGTCGGGCACCATGCGTCGCAGCCCTCGAAGGGCGGCGTATCGCGAGGCGCGGATCGAATCGGCGTCCATCGCCGCGGGCTGCTGCATCGTGATGAGCGCGAGCATCTGCAGAAGGTGGTTCTGCCCGACGTCGCGCAGCGCACCGATGCCGTCGTAGAACTCGCCCCGGTCCTCGGCACCGAGGGTCTCGAGCAGGTTGATCTCGATCCGCTCGATAGCCCTGGCGTCCCAGGAGGGCTCCAGCAGGTTGTTGCTGAAGCGGAAGTTCATGATGCCCTGCAGCATCTCCTTGGCGAGGTAGTGATCGATGCGGTAGATCTGCCGCTCCTCGAACAGGGTGCCGAGCAGCTCGTCGAGATCCTGCGCCGTCTTGGCGTCACGCCCGAACGGCTTCTCCACGATGATGCGCGTCCAACCGCCCGGATCGCCGCTGGTGCCATCGCCGCAGGACGCCGTCAGCCCCGAGTCGGCAAGGCTTTCGAAGATCGTGCGATATGAAGATGGCGGCACCGCGAGGTAGAACAGCTTGTTGGAGCAGACGCCCCACTCGTCGTCGATGGCGTTGAGGTCGTCGACGAGCCGCCCGTAGGCGGCCATGTCATGAAACTCCCCGCGCTGATACGTGAACAGCCCGGCGAAGGATTCCAGGTCCGCGCTCTTGGGCGGCTTCGCGGAGTGTCTCTTGACCGTATCGGCGACCGCGGTACGAAGTCCACTGTCGCCGATGTCCCGTCGTGCGACCCCGATGACCCTGAATCGCTGCGGAAGGTGCCCCTTCTCGAAAAGGTAGTACAGCGAGGGTACGATCTTGCGCTCCATGAGGTCACCGGTCGCGCCGAACACCACGAGGACCGTTGGGTCCGTCGGGTCGGCGATCTTGGGTGCGGTCCGGGTGACTTCGGTCGCTGTCGCGCTTGCGCTTGCGGTGTCCATCGAGGGCTCCCGACTCAGGTCGGCGGATCGGACTGAGGTGTCATGCGCAGGCGCTCGAACACCCGGTTCGGTATGTACCCGCGAAGGCGCCGGCCGCGGGCCGTCGGGCACCTTTCGCCCGCAACAGGTGATCGCCTGTTACCCGCAGGCATCACAGGCAGCCACCTGTGGGCCCACAGGTGGCTGCCTGTGATGCGCAGGTGACACAGGTGGGCAGCTGTGGCTCGCTGAAAGGGTGGTGAGGTGTGCGCCGAGCGGTGCGTCGACAGGACCCGCGCATCGCCGCCCGCACAGGCGCCCGTTGACGCGTCCGCAGCAGCGGGTACACCGTAGGGGTCCACACCACAACAACGCCCGTTCGGAGGGCCAACATGCCGAGCACGACCACAGTCCTTCGCGTCGAAGGCATCACCTGACTGGATTGCGCGGCGAAATTCGAGAAAGCAGTCGCCGCGCTCCCCGGCGTGACCGGTGCGCACCTCAACACAGCCAACGGACGCCTCACGATCGAGGGCGTCGCCGACCTCGAGCGAGTCCGCGCCGTCGGCCGCACGGAGGGCTACTCGATCGGGCCGGAGACCGGGCGGCGCGCGACCAGAACCGGTGGACTCCCGGGTGACGAGCGCGCGGGCTCGAGGCCGATGAGCCGCCTCCTTGCGCGCCCCGACGTCACGCGGGCCTTCGTCGCCGGAGCGGCGCTCGTGGCCGGCTATGTGGTGCAGCGCCTGGCCGGGGCCGTCGGGACCGAGGCGACGGGCGGCATCGGTGGCGCGGCGGTCGCCCTGACCGGCGCGAACTTCGTGTGGATGGGACTCTTCGGCGTCGCCGTGGTCGTGGGCGGATGGAGCAACTTCAAGCGGGCCGCGTTCTCGATCGTCCGACTCGACTTCAACATGGCCGTGCTCATGTCGGTCGCCGTCATCGGCGCCGTGCTGATCCGCGCATATGACGAGGCGGCCGTCGTCGCGTTCCTGTACTCCTCCTCCGACGTGCTGACCGCGTGGTCGGTCGGCCGGGCGCGGCGCTCCATCCGCGACCTGCTCGATGCCGCTCCCCCCACGGCCAGAGTCGCGCGACAAGACGGCGAGGCCGTCGTCGGGGTCGAGGACGTGATCGTCGGCGAGACGATGCTGCTCAAGCCGGGCGAAAAGGTTGCGCTGGATGGCGAGATCATCGAGGGCACGGCAGCGATGGACGAGTCGTCGATCACCGGGGAGTCGGTTCCCGCCGAGCGCGGTCCCGGCGACGCGGTCTTCGCGGGAACCATCGACACCGACGGGTCGCTGCGCGTGCGGGTGACGCGCCTGTGCGACGACACCACGCTTGCACGGATCATCGTCCTGGTCGAGGAGGCCCAAGGATCGCGGGCGCCGTCGCAGGCGTTCGTCGACAGGTTCGCGGCCGTCTACACGCCGGCGGTGCTCGCGCTGGCGGCCGGCGTGGTCTTGCTTCCGCCGCTGGTCGGCGGCCAGCCGTGGGCGCCGTGGATCTACCGCGGGCTCGCACTGCTCGTCGTCTCCTGCCCGTGTGCGCTCGTGATCTCCACGCCGGTCGCCATCGTCAGCGCCATCGGGAACGCGGCCCGCAACGGCGTGCTCGTGAAGGGCGGCGTCTACCTCGAACTCATGGGCTCGATCAAGGCCGTCGCATTCGACAAGACCGGCACGCTCACCCGCGGCACGCCTGAGCTGACCGACGCGATCGTGGCCCCCGGAGCCACCGGGCCGGACGGCGTGCCGCTCACGGTCGACGAACTGCTATGCCTCGCGGCGTCGCTCGAGGCGAGCTCCGAGCATCCCTTGGCCCGCGCGGTCCTGCGCGGAGCCGAGGGCCGCGGCTGCGGCGCCCATGCGGTCTCCGGCTTCCGCGCGCTGGCCGGCCTTGGCGCCCGCGGCGAGGTGGACGGCATCGACGTGCGGATCGGCAACCTGCGGCTGTTCGAGGGCACACCAGTGGCGGAGGCTGCGGCGCCCCTGGTCGCCGCGCTCCACGCCGAAGGCAAGACCACGATGCTCCTCGCCACCGACACCCGGCTCCTGGGCGTGCTCGCGGTCGCCGATGAAGTTCGCCCGGGCGCCCGCGAGGCGGTAGCGGGCCTGCGCGCCGCGGGCATCAGCCACGTCGCGATGCTCACTGGTGACAACCGCGCGGCCGCGGAGGCGATCGCCGCTCATACCGGCGTGGACGAGACCCGCGCGGAGTTGCTGCCCGAGGACAAGGTCGCGGCCGTGCGTGAACTGCTGGCCGAGCACGGGGCGGTGGCCATGGTCGGCGACGGCGTCAACGACGCACCCGCGCTCGCGACCGCCACGGTCGGCATCGCGATGGGAGGCGCCGGCACCGACACCGCGCTCGAGACCGCCGACATCGCGCTGATGGCCGACGACTTGGGCAAGCTGCCGTTCACCGTGCGCCTCAGCCGCGCCACGCTCTCGATGATCAGGCAGAACATCGCCTTCTCGCTCGCCGTGAAACTGGTGGCGGTCGTGCTCGTCTTCCCTGGATGGCTGACGCTGTGGCTCGCCATCCTCTCCGACATGGGCGCCACGCTCATCGTCACCCTCAACGCGATGCGGCTGCTCCGGGTCAAAGACGTGCGATAGACCCTCCCCCGGAGCCGAGGGTGACTCTCGTCGCGACCCAGCGGGTACGAGCCTCCTATGTCCATGGGATACGTGCACTCAGTCGAGGTCGGCAGTTTCGTCGATGGGCCGGGCATCCGGTTCGTCGTCTTTCTCGCCGGCTGCCCACTTCGCTGTCAGTACTGCCACAACCCGGACACGTGGCGGTTCACGAGGGAGCGGACCGACTCTGACGAGATCGTGGCGAAGATGGCGACGACGGCCGGCTTCCTGAAGGCTGGTGGCGGCGGGATCACGGTGAGCGGTGGCGAGCCCCTCATGCAGGCGGATTTCGCGCTCGACATCCTGAAGGGCGCGAAGGCACTCGGCCTCCCTACCGCCCTCGACACCTCCGGCTACCTCGGCGACCGTCTCACGCGCGAGATGCTCCAAAGCGTCGACCTCGTGCTCCTCGACATCAAGTCCTGGGACGAGGCCACCTACCGGGAGGTCACCGGCGTCGACATCGCACCCACCCTGCGACTGGCCGAGCGGCTTGCCAGTGTGTGCACGCCCGTGTGGATCCGCTTCGTCCTCGTCCCAGGCCTCACCGACGACCCGGCCAACGTCTCCGGGCTCGCTAGGTTCGTGGCGGGACTGACGAACGTGGAGCGCGTGGACATCGTCCCGTTCCACCAGATGGGACGGCACAAGTGGGAGGAGCTCGGGCTGACGTATCGCCTGAGCGACACCCGGCCCCCTTCGCCCGAGGAGGTCCACCGCGTGCAGGACCTGTTCGAGGCGGAGGGAGTCACCGTGGGCGAGGCGCATCTCGCGCCGTGCGCCCCCAAGGCGGAGGATGGATGAGGTGGACGATCATGAGCGCTCTTGACGACCCTAGTGGGCTCGAACCTGCTTGGAGGGGCTTCGCCCCCGGTGAGTGGTGCGGCCGCGTCGACGTCCGCGACTTCATCCAGCGCAACTACGCGCCGTACGACGGTGACGCCGCGTTCCTGGCGGCGCCCACTGAGCGCTCGCTGGCGCTGTGGGACAAGGTCACGGAGCTGATGCGCGCCGAGAGCCTCCGCGGGATCCTCGACGCCGACACGGACGTCGTCTCCACGATCACGGCACACGGGCCGGGATACGTCGACCGTGAGCTCGAGGTCATCGTCGGACTGCAGACGGACCGACCACTCAAGCGCGCGATCCTGCCCCTCGGGGGCATCCGGATGGTCGAGAGCGCCCTGCAGGCGTACGGCTACGAGCTCTCGCCGGAGATCAAGCGGATCTTCGGCGTCCGCGGGTTTCGCAAGACCCACAACGACGGCGTCTTCGACTGCTACACCGAGGAGATGCGGCGCGCCAGGAAGTCCGGCATCATCACCGGCCTGCCCGACGCGTACGGGCGCGGGCGGATCATCGGCGACTACCGCCGTGTCGCCCTCTACGGCGTCGACCGCCTGCTCGCAGACAAGAAGGCGCAGCACACGTCGATGGCCGAGCGGGAGATGAGCCCCGAGACGATCCTCCTCTCCGAGGAGATCGCAGAGCAGTACCGGGCGCTCGAGGACCTGAGGACGATGGCGGCCAGGTACGGCTGCGACATCGCCGGGCCGGCTCGCACCGGCCGTGAGGCAGCGCAGTGGCTGTACTTCGGCTACCTCGGCGCGGTCAAGGAGCAGAACGGCGCCGCGATGAGCCTCGGCCGCACGTCCACGTTCCTCGATGTCTATTTCGAGCGCGACCTCCTCGCGGGAACGCTGACCGAGAGCGAGGCCCAGGAGATCGTCGATCATTTCGTCATGAAGCTGCGGATGGTCCGCTTCCTTCGCACGCCCGAGTACAACGCCCTGTTCTCCGGCGATCCGACGTGGGTGACCGAGGCCATCGGCGGCGTCGGCGAGGACGGTCGGCACCTTGTGACGAAGACGTCGTACCGCTATCTCCACACTCTGTCCGACCTCGGCGCCGCGCCGGAGCCGAACCTCACGGTCCTGTGGGCGCAGTCGCTGCCGCGCCACTTCAAGGAGTTCTGCGCGCAGGTCTCGGTCGAGACGAGCGCTATCCAGTATGAGAACGACGACGTGATGCGCGAGGTGTATGGCGACGACTACGGCATCGCCTGCTGCGTCTCGGCCATGCGCATCGGCAAGCAGATGCAGTTCTTCGGTGCCAGGGTCAACCTCGCGAAGGCACTGCTGTACGCGATCAACGGCGGACGGGACGAGCTCTCGGGCGTCCAGGTCGCGCCCGTGAGCGAGCCAGTCACCTCGGATGTGCTGGATTTCGACGAGGTGATGGAGAAGTACCGCGCCACGCTCGGCTGGCTCGCGAGGACCTACGTGGGCGCGCTCGACATCATCCACTACATGCACGACAAGTACTCCTACGAGCGGCTGGAGATGGCCCTGCACGATCGCGACGTGCAGCGCTTCCTCGCCTGCGGGGTCGCCGGGCTGTCGGTGGCCGCCGACTCCCTGTCCGCGATCAAGTTCGCGAAGGTCTCGGTCGTACGCGACGACGACGGGCTCGCGGTGGACTATTCCATCGAGGGCGAGTTCCCTTCGTTCGGCAACAACGACGAGCGCGTGGACTCGATCGCGAACTCGCTCGTGCGCGAGTTCATGAGCCGCATCAAGGAGCAGAAGACGTATCGCGGGTCGATCCCGACGCAGTCCGTGTTGACGATCACGTCCAACGTCGTGTACGGCAAGCTCACGGGCTCCACGCCCGACGGACGGAAGACCGGCGAACCGTTCGCTCCGGGGGCAAACCCGGTGAGCGGGCGCGACATCTCGGGTCCGGTGGCCTCGATGCTCTCTGTGGCGAGCCTGCCCTACGAGTTCGCTCAGGATGGGATCTCGTACACGTTCTCGATCATCCCCCAGTCGCTCGGCACGAGCGAGGAGGAGCGGGCGGGCAAGCTCGTCGGGATGCTCGACGGCTACTTCGGCCAGGGGGGCCACCACATCAACGTCAACGTCCTGGACCGCTCGACGCTGCTCGACGCGATCGACCATCCCGAGAAGTACCCGTCGCTGACCGTCCGGGTGTCAGGCTACGCAGTCAAGTTCATCAAGCTCTCGCGGGAGCAGCAGCTCGAGGTGGTCGGCCGCACGTTCCACGGGCTCGACGATCTGGAATCGGTGGCCGTGGTCGGCGCATGCGTGGAGTGAAGCGGACGCTTGTCCCGTCACGACGACCGCCCCGGTCCGGCGGTCGCGACATGGTCGCGCCCTTTGACGTGGGCTCCGAGATTATCTAACGTCGGTGGAACGACCACGAACAGGGGGGCGAGATGTCTGAAGAGAAGATCGCGATCCTGGTCGACTCCTGCTCGGATGTTCCGAGGGAATACCGCGACAAGTACCATATGTACGTGGTGCCACTGACGATAATCTACAAGGATGCACAGTACCGCGACGGGGTCGACATACAGCCGGAGGACGTGCTCGCCCGGTTCTCCGAGGAGATCCCCTCCACCTCGCTGCCGAGTCCCTCGACGGTCGCGGAAGCCTTCAAACGGATCAAGGCGGACGGTTACGACAAGGTGGTAGCCGTTCTGATCTCGAGCGGGCTGAGCGGCACCTACGAGCTCGTCAGGAGCTTCGGGCCCGCTCCAGAGGGACTCGAGACCCGCTACATCGACACCAAGAACATCGGCATCGGCAGCGGCTTTTCCGCCATACGCGCCGGTGAGCTGATCGCGAAAGGGCTCCCGTTCGCCGAGGTGTGCCGCCAGGTCGAGAGCGCGGCACGGCACACGAAGCTCTTCTTCTGCGTCTCCACGCTCGAGTACCTCATCAAGGGCGGCCGGATCGGTCTGGTGTCGGGTATGGTCGGCACCATCCTCGACCTGAAGCCCGTCATCTCGTGCAATGAGGATGGGATCTACTACACCGTGGCGAAGGCGAGGGGACGTCAGAAGTCGCTCGACCTGGCGCTCGAGAAGGCCGTCGAATCCGCGGCGGGTGCGATCGAGTACAACATCACCGTCATGCATGGTGCTGCGAAGGAGCAGGCCGACGCGCTGCTCGCGGCTCTGAAGGTGCGGTTGCCGGACTACCGCATCGCGATAGAAGGTCAGATAACCCCGGCGCTCGTGGTCCACACGGGCCCCGGGCTCATCGGGATCGGCGTCCAGCGTCTGGCATAGGACGCTCGTCCTGAACGATCGGCCGTCTTCGCTGCCGGCCCGCGAGCGTCGCTCAGATCTCCGCCGTGATGACCTCCACGCCACCCATGTACGGGCGCAGCGCCTCGGGCACCACTACGCTGCCGTCGGCCTGCTGGTAGTTCTCGATGATCGCCGCGACCGTGCGGCCGACCGCCAGCCCCGACCCGTTGAGCGTGTGCACGAGGCGCGAGCCCTTGAACTCGCCGGGCGAGCGGTACTTGATGGACGCGCGCCGCGCCTGAAAGTCCCAGCAGTTCGAGCAGCTGGAGATCTCCTTGTAGGCGGTGTAACTGGGAAGCCACACCTCGATGTCGTACGTCTTCGCGGCGCTGAATCCCATGTCGCCCGTGCACAGGACGATCACGCGGTACGCGAGGCCGAGCTTCTCCAGCACGAGCGTCGCGTCTGCGACCATGCTCTCGAGCTCGTCCATCGATTCCTCGGGCCTCGCGAGCTTCACGAGTTCCACCTTGTCGAACTGGTGGACGCGGATCATGCCGCGTGTGTCGCGACCGGCGCTGCCGGCCTCTTCGCGGAAGCACGGGGTGTAGGCGGTATAGCGCCGGGGCAGCCCTTCGGCCTCAAGCACCTCGTCGCGGTGGATGTTGGTGAGTACGACCTCGGCGGTCGGGATGAGGTAGAGGCCGTCGCTCGTCTTGAACAGGTCATCCTCGAACTTGGGGAGCTGGCCGGTGCCGCGGAGCGTGTCGCCGTTGGCGAGGACCGGCGGCCACCACTCCTTGTAACCGCGCGACGTGTGCAGGTCGAGCATGAAGTTGATGAGCGCACGCTCGAGCCGCGCTCCCATCCCGCCCATCAGCACGAATCGGGCGCCCGCGAGCTTCACGCCGCGCTCGAAGTCAATGATCCCCAGCTCGGGGCCGAGGTCCCAATGCGCCTTCGGGGGGTACTCGAACTCGGGGGGTGTGCCCCATCGGCGCACCTCGATGTTGTCGTTCTCGTCGGCGCCGACCGGCACGCTGGCGTGCGGGAGGTTGGGGATGGTCATGAGCAGGTCCGTGACCTCCTCGTCGACCCGGTCGAGGTGCACCTCATAGGCCGTGAGCTCATCGTTGATGGCGCGTACCTCGGCCTTGAGCGCCTCGGCCTCGTCGCGCAGGCCGTCCTTCATCAGGCCGCCGATGAGTCTGGAGGCCTCGTTGCGACGCGCCTGCCGGACCTCGACCTTCCCGATCAGCGTGCGGCGCTCCTCGTCCAGCAACAGGAACGATTCGAAGTCCCAGACCGCATGGCGGTCGTCCATGGCGCGGCGGACCGCGTCGATGTTCTCGCGAACGAATCGGGCCTCGAGCATGGGGAACCTCCGTGATGCCGCGCGGCGTATGGGACGCGGTGCCTGCAAGGAGTATATCCGCACGAGGACGCGCCTGACGCGCGCCGGTCATGCGCGTTCAGCGGGATATCGTACGCGAATCCGCGGTCGTCGCATACGATGTTGAGTGCGGGGCGATCACCGGAGCTCGGCCGGCCGGTCGCGACCCGAAGAGGGAGCGAGGATCGAGATGGCAGCACGCAAGTCGGTGATCGGACGGTCGTTCGAGGACGGGCTCTCACAGGTCATCGTCGATCGCTCGCCCAACGCCCTGTGGGTCCACGCTGAGGGCCTGTTCGTGTGGGTGAACGAGACTGCCCTTCAGATGACCGCGATCGAACGACTCGAGGACATCGTCGGGCGGAGCATCGTCGACTTCGTGGCGCCGGAGGATCGCGAGCGCCTCGGCAAGAGCCTCAGCGACTACGCCGCCGATCCCAAGCTCACCGACTCCCACGAGTTCCGGTTCCTGCGTCCGGACGGCTCCAGCTTCAGCGCGCGGGCGCACAGCCGGGTACTCGACCACCACGGCGACAGATGCATGCTCACCGTGGTCAGCGACATGACGCCGCTCGCGGAAACGATGCGCGCCCTGCGTGAATCGGAGGAGCGGTACAGGACGCTCGTGGAGCTTTCGCCCGATCTCGTGTTCGTCCACAGCGAAGGAGTGGTCGTGTATGCGAATCTCGCGTGCGTGCGTGCGAACGGAGGCTCGAACCCCGCTGATCTCGTCGGAATGCCGGTGCTGAGCCTGATCTCGCCCGCATCGCGCGGACGATCGCGCGTGCGGGTGCAACACATACTGGAAACGAGGAAACCCCTGCCCGCTGAGGTGCTCGGTTTCGAGCGGCTCGACGGCACGTCGCACCCCGTGGAGATCGTCGCGATGCCGATGACTTGGGAGGGCAGGCCCGCGGTCCAGGTGATCGGCCGGGACCTCGCCGACCGCCAGGACGCCGAACGTGCGCTCGCGGAGAGCGAGACGCGCTATCGGACCCTGGTCGAGATGTCCCCGGACGCCATCCTCGTGCACGACGGCGTGACGATCTTCTACGCGAACGACGCCGGGCTGCGACTGTTCGGCGCGGGATCCCTCAAGGACATGGTCGGAGCCGCGGTCGCCAGCATCGTCGAGCCTGGATCCATCGACCTGGTCGAACAACGGGTGCGAACGATGTTCGCCGACGATGAGCCGGCCCCGATGACCGAGCTTCGCCTGCGCCGCGTCGGCGGGGAGTGCTTCGATGCGGAGGTCATCGCCTGTCCCATCAGGTTCGAGGACCGGCCCGCCATCCTGGTGATGATACGCGACACGTCAGAGCGCAAGAGCGTGGAAACAGAGCTCTCCGAATACCGGTACCGGCTGGAGCAGCTGGTCGACGAGAGGACCTCGGAGCTCATCGACAGCAACAGACAGCTGGCTGCGGCGACCGCCGCCAAGGACTCGTTCCTGGCTGCGATGAGTCATGAGCTTCGGACGCCGCTGAACTCGATCATCGGATTCTCCGGCGTGATGGCCCAAGGGCTCGCAGGTCCGCTCGGCGAGGAGCAGGAGCGCCAGGTCGGGATGATCAACCGGTCTGGCCGCAAGCTCCTGGGGCTGGTCGACGATATGCTCGACCTGACACGGATAGAGGCCGGCAGGGTGGATGTGCGGTTCACGGACGTCGACCTCTCGACCCTGGCGAACCGCCTTCGCGACACGATCGAACCGCTGGCTCGGGACAAGGGGCTCGCATTGATCGCACCTTCGCCCGATGCGCTCCCGGTGGTCAGGACCGACGGAGACAAGCTCGAGCAGATACTGCTCAACCTCCTCACGAACGCCGTGAAGAACACCGACCGGGGAGAAGTGGAGCTCGCCTTCTCGCTCACCGGGGAGAACGAGCTGCGGATCTCCGTGCGCGACACCGGCCAGGGAATCCCCGCCGAGGAACATGAGCGCATCTTCGAGGAGTTCCACCAGCTGCCGTCGAGCACTGAGGCCAAGCGTCCCGGGACCGGCCTGGGACTCACGATCGTGCGGCGGCTTGCAGGCCTTCTCGACGGGCGTGTCGAACTGGAGAGCGTGCCGGGCCTCGGCTCGACGTTCACGCTCGTGCTTCCCGCCTGAGCGATCACTATTCAAACAGCGCCAGCCGGCCGATATACACGGCAAGAGGCGAAGGGTGCTCCGTGAATGGATCCGTGAGCCAGGCAGCAGCGTCACGCCGACACCGCCGGCAGACCAGGTCGTGGGCCGAATGAGCGTTCATATCGATCATCGGGCGGCATCCAGGCTGCCGAGCATCCTCGCGGAACTCGAACTGACCACCAACGACGCCTGGATCATCCTCGACGCCGAAGGAACGATACTCGAGCTGAATGCCCGAGCCGCCGCACTCCACGGCCGTACGGTCGACTCGCTCGGGGGCGTCTCGGTCGCCGTGCTCCGGTCCCCCGAGTCACAGCCCTCTCTGAAGGCCGACCTCGAGGCGGCCTGTGATGGCGGGACCCTGTTCGAGACGCTCCATGTCCGCGCCGACGGAACCCTGCTGCCGGTGGAGGTCAGCGCGAAGTCGGCGTCGATCGACGGCGCGTGCGTGATCTTCGCGATGATCCGGGACATCTCCCGGCGCAAGGCGCTCCTCGAAGAGCTGATGCTCAAGTCGGTGCTGCTGGACAGCACGGTCGACTCGATCGTCGTGCACACCGTGGAGGGTCAGGCGATCTACATGAACGCCCCCGCGTTCGAGTCCCTCGGCGCTGCGGACAAGGACCTCTCGGCCACGGAGCCGTATTTCTGGATAGGGACGAAGTACCGCGTCCTGGGACCGAGCCGAAACGAGACGATCCTGGCGCAGGGTCACCACACCTTCGAAGGCGAGGCGCTCCGCGCGGACGGTACCGCGTTCCCCGCGGAGGCGACTGGCAGCGCGCTCGAACTGCCGTCTGGAACCGTCATCGTCTCGGTGATCAGGGACGTCACCGACCGGCTGCATGCCGAGGAGGCTGTCCGGCACCTCGCGTACCACGACCCGCTCACGGGGCTGGCGAACCGCACGCAGATGCGCGACCAGCTCGTGTTGGCGATCGCCTCCGTCCGCCGCCACGACGATCTGCTGGGCGTGGCCTACTTGGACCTCGACGGATTCAAGCCGATCAACGACACGCTCGGTCACGCGATGGGAGACAAGGCGCTCGCGCTGGTGGCGGACCGGCTGCGCGCGAACGTCCGCGCTGGCGACACGGTCGCGCGGCTGGGGGGCGACGAGTTCGCGGTCGTCCTGCCGCGCATCGCTGACGCCGGCGACCTCGAGTTCGCGGCCAAGAAGATCTACGACGCCATCGCCCAGCCCATGTCTCTCGACGGCAACGAACTGACCGTCACGGCGAGCATCGGCCTGGCTCTCTACGACCCCGATTCGGACGACGTCGACAGCCTGCTCATCAAGGCCGACCTGGCCATGTATATCGGCAGGCGTGAGGGCTCATGCGGATGGGAGGTCTACCGCGAAGGGATGCGGGACCTCGGCGCGGCGAGCGCGGCCGGCGCCTGATCCCATACACCCGATGCGCCTGCGAGCTCGGGCACGGGTACACTTGGTCCTGTCTCCATCGGCGCTCGAGATCCGGGGGTGTGTCATGGCGGTCGTGCTGATCATCCTCGACGGTATCGTCGACCGTCCCTGGCCGTCCCTCGGCGGTATGACACCGCTCCAGGCAGCGACCACCCCGAACCTCGACCGCCTTGCGGCGGACGGCGCCACCGGCCTCCTCCACCCGCTTGGGCGGGGCTTCGCACCGGCCGCCGAGCTCTCCCACTTCGTGCTCTTCGGCTACCACCGCTCCCAGTTCCCCGGACGTGGAGTGATCGACGCGCTCGGGGAGGACCTGCCGCTGACATCGGACGAGGTGGTGTGCCGCGGACTGTTCTCCACGGTCGAGCGCCAGGGCGACGGCTCGCTGAAGGTCCTGAAGCGCCGATGCGACATCTCGGACGAGGAGTGCCGTGAGCTGGCCGCGTCACTGGGTCCCTTCCAGCACTCGGGCGTGTCGGTGGAGTTCGTCTACAACTCCCGGTGCCAGGGCATCGTGTACGTCCGGGGCGCCGCCTCCGAGCAGATCACCGATTCGGACCCGTACATGGCCGGCCGTCCGGTCACGCTCGTGCAACCGCTCGACGGTTCGGACGACCGTGTGGCCGCGCCCGCCACCGCGACCGCTCTCAACATGTGGCTGGCACGGACCTACCGCACGCTCGACTCGCACCCCGTCAACGAGAAGCGCCGTGCCGAGGGCCTCGAGCCCGCCAACTTCATTCTCGTGAAGTGGGCTTCGCGCAGGCGCCCCATTCCCACATTCGCCGAGCTCACCGGGCTCGCCGGCGCGTCTGTGTCCACCGGGGTCACCTACGCGGGACTCGCCAAGATGTGCGGCATCGACTGGTACGGCGTCGACTATCACGCCGACTGGACCGAGGACCTCCGGATGCGCCTCGCCACCGCCGGGCGCGCGATCGCCGAGGGACACACCTTCGTACACGTGCACAGCAAGGCCGCGGACGAGGCCGGCCACGCCAAGGACCCCGCGAAGAAGCGCGACGTGATAGAGAAGCTCGACTCGGCACTCTCGGACCTGTTCGCGCCCGGAGGGCTGTTGACCGCCCGCGAGTCCGACGGCTCGCCGTCGCATCTCGTGATCGTCACTGGCGACCTGGGGGCACACTCCGGCACCGGCCTCGTCCACTCCGGCGACGCGGTCCCGCTCGCCATGACCGGCCCGGCGACGCTGCGTGATGCCGTGGCGTCGTTCGACGAGCTCGCGTGCGCGTCGGGGTCTCTCGGTCACATCGAGGGGCGCGAGCTGATGCCCGAGATCCTGAACCGCACGGGTCGCATCAAGTGCGTGACCGCCAGACTCACACCCGCCAACGGCATCTGGTGGCCCGATACCACCGAGCCGCTCCGAGTCGCGGACCCGAAAGGGTCGCCGGCGCCGGCGACCGGGCTGTCGCTCGAGACGGTTCAGCGCGCGCAGGCGCAGGTGCAGCAGAAGTCGTCGGGCTGGATGCAGCGGCGCAGGTAGGACACGGCGACCGACGCAGGCCCGTGCTCGTCGATGGCATGCCCGCGCCCGAGCCGAGGAGCCCCGACCCTACGCCTTGCGGTACGACCCCAGGACCTTGACCTGCCTCAGCTTGAGCCGGAGGCACTTGAGAGCGAGATCGACGGCCGGGTCCTCGAGGTGACCTTCCAGGTCCACGAAGAACATGTACTGCCCGAGCTGCCGCTTCGTGGGACGCGACTGGATCTTGGTCAGATTGATCCCGCCGTACGCGAACTCCGACAGGATCATCAGCAGCGCGCCCGGCTGATCGTGGTGGATGAACAGCGCCAGCGTCGTCTTGTCATGGCCGGTGTGCGCCGACACTCCACGCCCGATGACCACGAAGCGCGTCTGGTTGCCGGCATAGTCCTGGATCGACTTGCGCAACACGTGACCGCCGTACAGGTCCGCCGCGAGCAGGGTGCCGACCGCGGCGATCCCCGGCTCGGCCACGGCGCGCTGCACGGCCTCGGATGTGGAGTTCGCGGCGATGACCGGGCGACCCGGCAGATGCTCCGTCAGCCAGCCACGGCACTGTGCCACCGCCTGCGGGTGGGAGGTGACGGCGGTGATGTCCTTCATCGCGACACCAGGCGCGGCGATCAGCGCCTGCCTCACGTCCAGGACCGTCTCCCCGCGGATCATCAGATCGGCCTCGTCGAACGCGAGGGCGTCCAGCGTGGCGTTCACGGAGCCCTCGACCGAGTTCTCGATAGGCACGATGCCGGAGTCGGCCCAGCCGTTGGCCACGGCCACGAAGACCTCGTCGATGGAGAGGCACGGTACCGGTTCCAGATCGGGCAGCCCGAGTGTCAGCAGCGCCTCCTCCGAGAAGCTGCCGGCCGGACCGAGGAACGCATAGCGTCGAGTCACGACCGCATCACTTCTTCGGTCTCAGGGTGGTCGGGAACCGCACGCGGTCCCGGCCCAGGTGCTTGGCCTGGTACAGCGCGTCATCGGCCTGACGCAGCAGAGACTCCTTGTCGGCGGCGCTCCCCGGGAACGTCGCGAGCCCGATGCTCACGGTCACGTGCACGAGCCGGTTGCCGTCGGCGTCGGCGAACAGATGCGTCGCGATGCTCTCGCGGATCTTCTCGGCCACCACGAAGGCGCCCTCGGAGTCCGTCTCCGGCAGGATGACCGAGAACTCCTCGCCGCCGTAGCGGCAGACGATGTCTATCTCGCGGACCGACGCGCGCATCACGTCACCGAGCTCCGAGAGCGCGACGTCTCCGGCGATGTGTCCGTGGGTGTCGTTGAACCCCTTGAAGTCATCCGCGTCGAGCATGAGCATCGAGAGGCTGCGGCTGTAGCGCCGGGCACGCTCGATCTCGTCATCGAGGCGCTGCTGCAGGTAGCGGTAGTTGTACATGCCGGTCAACTCGTCAGTGATCGACAACCGTTTGGTGAGCTTGTATAGCTGCGAGTTCTCGACGGCGACCACGAGCTCGCCTGCCACCGCCTGCAGAACGAGCCGGTCCTCTTCGCCCATCTTCTCGATCGCGGAGGCGGACGCGCAGAAGACCACCATCATGCGGTTGTGGTCGAGTACGGTCATGCACGAGAAGAGATCGTGGTTCGCGGCGACGCTCTCTCCGCCGAGGGGGTACGCCGGGTTGAAGGTGGCGGCCTCGGCTGCAGGCATGCCCGCCGAGGCGCTGAACAGCGTCTCGTCCTTGTCCTTGTCGATCACGAACAGGCACGACGCGGGCAGGTCGATGACCTTGCGGAGGATCTCGAGGACGAGCGGGCCGACGCGGTCGAAGTCCAGCGATGAATGCATGATCTCGGTGATCTCCGAGATCGCATGGAGCTCGGCGAGACGACGGCCGAGCTGGTCGTTGAGCCCAATGATGCTCTCGCGCCCCGCCTCGATCTCCTCCTCGCGATGTACCTGTCGCTCCATGGCGTCGGCCACGACCCAGCCGGTGAAGACGAGCCCCGCGGCCTTGAACACCACCAGCAGCGCCACGTCGAGCATCGCCGCGTGGCCGTGCCCCACGAGGTGTCCCAGCAGATACACCACGGCTGCGAGCCCCGCAACCACCCATGCCGACCGGCGCCTCAGGACACCCGCGTATGCGATGGAGAGCCCGAGCACCCACGGATAGAACGGGTCCTGATACTGCCCGGTAGACCAGATCAGCAGTCCCGCCGCCACCAAGTCGAACGGCAGTACGAGCCACATGGACCTCGGCCCGGTCGTGTGAAAGACGAAGAGCGCGACCACATGGACGACCCCGCCGACAACGAGTAGCGACAGGCCCATGCGGAACATGAGCTCGCTGCCAGCGGCCGGGGCGTTGCGGAAGTCGAACAGGCCCAGGGAGAAGAGCGTGACGAGCGCCGTCGTCATCCCGAACCGTGCGACCAGGTAGATCCGGTCGCTGATCGTCAGCTGGACCTCGGGTTTCGCGGCAAGGACCGCCTGGTCGTCAGCCACGTCGCACGCGCTTGTCGCCCGCGACCGATAGACCCGTGCCACTCAGCGCGCGCGCCGCGGCCTCGAGCTCCTCGCCAGTCAGGACCAGCTCGGACATGCCGTCGGCAACAGGCTTCGCGTACAGGCGATACGCGCCACGCCCGTACATCGAGGTGAGCACGAAGCCCGAAGCGTGATCGTCGAGAAGCGCAACAGAGAACGACTGCTCCCCCGCGTCGCCGGGAAGCGCGTCGAAGCGCACGAGCCCGACGTGACGCACCGCGGTCTCGAGTCGGCCGACGATCGCCTCGTCGTCCATGCCGAGTCGCTCGTCGGCCCGCATGAGCTCGTCCAGGCGGACGTCCACCGCCGTGATGGCGCCGACGAAGTCTCCATCCGCCGCCATGCGCGCCAGCGAGCCGCGAACGGCGGTCATCGCGCGTATGCGTGACGCGAGCGCGAACGACCAAGCGAGAGATGCGAGGGCCAGCACCGTTGCGAGGATCGCGATGATGAGCTCGAAGGTCATTGACTCCCCCGGAGAATGGATTTGGACGAGTATACTCCGAGCGTGCCCTCCGTCCCCGCCGCGCGAGCACGAAAGTGCCTCGTGCACGACCTTGTGGAGCCGCATCAGTGAGACCCGAAGACCTGCGCAGACTGCTCGAAGACGTCGCCAGTGGCGCGACCTCCGCCGGCGAGGCGGCCGGCCGCCTCGCCCAGCTTCCGTACGCCGACGTCACAGTAGGCGACATCGGGGTCGCGCGCATCGACCATCATCGCGAGATCCGCTGCGGCTTCCCCGAGACCGTGTTCTGCGAAGGCAAGTCGCCTGAGCAGGTGCGCGCCATCGCGCGTGAGGTCCTGGACAAGGGCGACGTGCTGCTCGGGACCCGCGCCAGCGCCAAGCACTTCCAGACGGTGGCGCAGATCGCGCTCGATGCCCGCTACTTCGAGGAGTCGCGCATCCTGCTCGTCGACCGGCGCGAAGTCCGGCCTTCCATCGGCAACATCGTGATCGCCACCGGCGGGACGGCGGACTACTCGGTCGCAGAAGAAGCGGCGGTCTCCGCCGAGGTCATGGGCAATCACGTGACGCGCCTGTACGACGTGGGTGTCGCCGGCATCCACCGCCTGCTCGCCAACGCGGAGACGCTCAGGGAGGCGCGTGTCATCATCGCCGTCGCCGGGATGGAGGGCGCCCTGCCGTCGATCGTCGCGGGGCTCGTGTCCGTCCCGGTCATCGCCGTGCCGACCTCGGTGGGCTACGGCGCGAACCTCGGCGGCATCGCGGCGCTGCTGACCATGCTCAACTCGTGCGCGCCGGGCATCGGCGTCGTCAACATCGACAACGGGTTCGGCGCGGCGACGCTGGCCAGCCGCATCAACCAGACTCTCAGCCCCACCGGGCCGACACAGGGTGAGGATGGGCCGGCCGCGACGCACGATGCTAACGCAGCACCCGCCAACGAACCCGACTCCCAGGCCTGACGGTGTTCGCGTACCTCGACTGCTTCTCGGGAGCCTCGGGCGACAAGTTCCTCGGAGCCCTCGTCGGCGCGGGAGTCTCCCTCGATGACCTTCGCGATGGACTCGCCGGGCTCGGCCTTGCGGGCTGGACGCTCGTCGCCGAGCCCGTGCGCCGCGCCGGCCTGGCGGGCTGCCTGGTCACGGTCGGCGTGGAGGCGGATCCTCCGTCCCGCACGTGGCGCGACATCGAGGCGCTGATCTCGGACTCCGCGCTGTCCGAAGCCGTGAAACGACGTGCCCTCGCGGCCTTCCGAGTGCTTGCCGAGGCTGAGGCGAAGGCGCACGGCGTGCCGGTCGCCGACGTCCATTTCCACGAAGTGGGCGCGGTCGACTCGATCATCGACATCGTGGGATGCGCTATCGGGCTCGAGCTGCTCGGCGTCGACCAGGTGTGGTCGTCGCCCGTCCGCCTCGGATACGGCACCGTGCACACCCGACACGGCGTGCTCCCGGTCCCCGCCCCCGCCACCGCCGAGCTGCTGCGCGGCATCCCCACATACGCGGGCGACGTCGAGGGCGAGTTGACGACGCCCACAGGGGCCGCGCTGCTCCGGGCATTCGTCGACAGGTTCGCGCCGATGCCTCCCGGAACCGCCATCGCAGAGGGCTGGGGCGCGGGATCTCGGGACTACCCTGTGGCGAACCTCCTTCGCCTGACCTTGGTCGAGGGGGTCGAGACCGCCGCGCCGCTCGAGGAGGTAGCGGTCCTCGAGACCACGGTCGATCACATCACGCCCGAGCATCTCGCGGCTGCCGTCGACATCCTGGTCGACCTCGGCGCGCTCGACGCCTGGACCCGGCCAGTGAACATGAAGAAGCACCGCCTGGGGGCCGAGCTGACCGTCATCGCCCGCCCCACCGAAGCCGAGCGCCTCAGCGACGCGGTCATACTGCACACCGGCACGCTGGGAGTGCGTCGCACGATGACATGGCGCGCGGTCGCGCCGCGAGAACAGCTGACCGTGACCACGTCGCTGGGGGACGTGCGGGTCAAGATCTCGGGCGAGGGCGACGGCCTGCGCGTCCGACCCGAGAACGACGACGTCGTCGCGATCGCCCGCGCCACAGGAAGACCCGTGGACGCGGTAGCGCGCCTGCTGGCAGCCGAGGCTCTCGGCGCGCTGCGAGAGCGGGACTCGCGCTAGTCCACGATCCTGTACACGCCCTGCTCGCGCGCCACGAAGCCTTCGCGCTCCAAACCGCCCAGCAGCCGCTCAGCGCGGTCCACGTCGACGCCGGCCTCGTCGGCGAGCGCCTCCGTATCGGCGGCACCCTGCCGCACGAGCGCGCGCAGGAACGCGCCGCGCGCCTGCCGGTCGCTGCCCTCGAAGTGCGACTGACGCGTGTGGTGCGCGCTTCGCCGGGACGGGTTGGGGACGCTGCGCTTGAGCCACGATCCGTAGTCCATGAGCGCGTAGCCCCACGCGCGCGGGTCGGCGCGGTCCCATATGGCCTCGACCACGGGCGCGAGGTCGCGGTCGCGAACACCGTCGGCGTCCGCGAAGAAGTGGTGCAGAACGGCCGCCCTCACGTTCGTCTCGATGAACGGCACGAACTCACCGTACGCGTACGTGGCGACGGCCCGCGCCGTAGCGTCGCCGATCCCCGGCAGCGTGGCGAGCACCACTGGGTCGCGCGGGAGCACTCCACCGTGCTCTGTGACGACGATCTCGGCGGCCCGCTTGATGTTGACCGCGCGACGGTTGTAGCCCAGCCCGGACCATGCCTCGAGCACCGCCGAGAGCGGAGCCGCGGCCAGCACCGCGAAGTCCGGGAACTCACAGAGCCAGGCTTCGTACTTGGGTAGCACACGCGAGACCTGTGTCTGCTGGAGCATGACCTCGGAGACCAGGATGGCGTACGGATCGTCGGTCTCCCGCCAGGGCATGTCCCGGAAGTGCGCACGATGATGCTCGCGGACGGCGGCGCGGAAGTCCGCGACCGTCTGCGGCGGCACCTCCTGCGATGGGGGTGTTCGTGAGTCCGGGGTCATTGTCCCCAGTATAGACGCGCGGGCCGGGCACCGGCGGGGCAGCACCGCCAGCTCGGACGGTCCACTGCGGGGTGTGAAGGTATACAGCGAGCCCGTGTCGAATACGAGGAGTTGCGGCGGACCGTCTTGTCCAAGGAGATGACGATGACCGGCTCGAAGGGAACGAACAGCGGCGCCCCGAAGGCGGAAGTGCCCTGCGGGGCCGAGAAACGGCAGCTGTTCCACCTGCGTGCGCTCATGGCCGCTGCCGGCGAAGGCTTTCTCGTGGTCGCGGCCGACGGTACGGTCCTCATCCTCAACGAGGCCGGTGCGAAGCTTCTGGACGTCGACCGGGGGTCCGTGGTGCGGAAGCCCTACACCTCGTTCCGCATACCCGGGCTCGACACGCAGATCGCACGCGCGCTGAAGGCGGGTCCCCGTGCGCCGGATCGCACGTTCGTCATCGGCATCGGCGAGTCGACGCTCGGCTGCCGCATAGCTCGCTATGCGGCCCAAGAGGAGCGCGGCATCGTCGTGACGATCCGCGACGACACGGAACTGGTGCGCCAGCAGGAGCGCGCCGAGGCCATCCTGTCCTCGACGGGTGACGGGCTGATCGTCTTCTCGCCCGACAGCGTCGTCACGTACATGAACCTGGCGGCCGCCGACATGCTCGGCCTCAAGCCGGCCAAGGTCATCGGCAAGCACACGTCGCCGTCGGCGATGCTGGGGCTCGAGCCAGGCGACAGCACGGACGCGATCCCATGCTGGGTCAAGAAGGACTGCGACCGCATCGACTGTCCCCAGTACGGCTCCGAGGACCTTCGGTGCTGGCTGGTCAGCGGCACGTTCTGCGACGGGACCGAAGCAATGGTCTTCCAGGCCAAGCAAGGGATCTGCGAGAGTTGCGATGTCTATTCGACCAACCTCCCGGCGGTCGAAGCTCCCGGTATGGAGCCGCTCAACCAAGTCGTCCTCTCCAAACCGGAGCACCGCATCGTCGACACGCGCACGAACCCCGTCATCGACGGGCACGGCCATTTCATCGGCTTCGTCGTGAACCTTCGCGACGTGACGGCCGAGTACGAGATCATGCAGATGAAGAACGAGTTCGTCTCCACCGTCAGCCACGAGCTGCGCACGCCCATGACGTCCATCAAGGGCTATGTCGACCTGATCTTGGACGGCGATGCCGGCGAGATCAACGAGATCCAGCGCGACTTCCTGCAGATCGTGAAGGAGAACTCCGACCGGCTCGTCGAGCTCATCAACGATATGCTCGACATCTCGCGCATCGAGTCCGGACGGATCCACCTCAAGATCGACCCGCTGTCGATGCTGGATGCGGTCGAGGGCGCCGTGGACTCCTTCCGCGCGGTGCTCGAGCAAAGCGGCCGTAACATCGTCGTCCAAGTCGCCGAGGGGCTGCCGCGGGTCGCGGGCGACCGCGATCGGGTCGGGCAGGTACTCATCAACTTCATCAGCAACGCGCTGAAGTACTCCCCCGGCGGCGGCACCGTGACCATCCGCGCGCGTCACACCGGCGATGTCGTGGCAGTCAGTGTGTCCGACCAAGGCATCGGCATCAGCCGCGAGGACCAGAAGAACCTGTTCACCAAGTTCTACCGCGTCGACTCCACGCTCACCCGTGAGATCGGCGGCACCGGCTTGGGCTTGTCGATCTGCAAGAGCATCATCGAGCTGCTCGGCGGCAAGGTGTCCGTGCGAAGCAAGCCGGGCGAAGGCTCGACATTCACGTTCGCTCTCCCGGTCGCGCCCAGGGAACTGGTACGGACTCCGTCGGTGGAAGGGCCGGTCGCCTCCGGCGGCAAAGTGCTCGTGGTGGACCGTGACCCGGAGATCGCGGCGCTCATCGAGACGTACCTGCTCAAGCGCGGTTACGAGGTCATCAAAGCGTACAACGCCGCGGACGCCCTG
The DNA here is from genome assembly GCA_025361885.1 of Coriobacteriia bacterium. GTDB lineage: Bacteria > Actinomycetota > Coriobacteriia > Anaerosomatales > PALSA-660 > JANYJF01. The sequence goes on along the minus strand of JANYJF010000020.1, from coordinate 3,301 downwards.
GAGATGGCGAAGAGCGAGAAGCCCCGCGTCATCACACTCGATGTCATCCTCGACGGAGCCGACGGCTTCGAGCTGCTCCAGCGACTCAAGGACCACGAAGAGACTGCCACCATCCCGGTCGTGGTCCTTTCCATCGTCTGCGACGAGGGGCGGTCCTGCCGGCTCGGTGCGGCCAACTACCTCGAGAAGCCGATAGATCAGGCGCGCCTGCTCAAGGTGCTCGACGACCTGGTGGGCTCCATCACCAAGCCGGTGGTCCTGATCGCGGACGACGACCACGGCATAGTCGACGTGATGAGCATGATGCTCAAGGCGCGGGGGTTCGCGGTGGTCTCCGCATATGATGGCCTGGAGGCGATGGCGGCGATAGAGCAGCACAAGCCTCACCTGATCCTGCTCGACCTCCGAATGCCGAACATGGACGGCTACGAGGTCATCAAGGCCGTCAAGGGCGACGAGTCCACGGCCGACATCCCGATCGTCGTCATGACCGCCTACCACATCGACGAGAGCCGGGTGGACATCCTGAGCATGGCCGCGGACTCACTGTCCAAACCGCTGTCCATGGAGAGCATCGCGGACCGCGTCACCGAACTGCTCGGGGCGGGGGCGTGAGTCGATGAAGCGCGTCCTCGCCGTGGACGATGAGCCCCATATCCTGAAACTCGTGGCGTTCTCTTTGTCGTCGCACGGTTTCGAGGTGCTTCAAGCCACCGACGGGATGTCGGCGATCACCACCGCCGAGCAGGAGCGCCCGGACCTCATCCTCATGGATGTGATGATGCCGCTGCTCAACGGGTACGAGGCCTGCAGGCGACTCAAGGCCAACCCCAAGACCCAGGACATCCCCGTGGTGATGCTCTCCGCCAAGAGCCAGCTCGCGGAGCAGAGCGAGGGCATCAACTGCGGGGCCGAGGACTACATCTGCAAACCGTTCACGCCGAAGGACCTGGTGGAGAAGGTCTCGTCGATACTGAGGGACTGAGACCGAAGACTGGAAGGGGACAGGGGAAGATGACAGCAAGGATCCTCGTCGTTGACGACGAGCCGTCCATCGTCAAGCTCGTCGCCACCACGCTGAGCGCGCGGGGCTATGAGATCATCACCGGCTACAACGGCGAAGAGGCCATCGACAAGGCAGGGCTGCATCACCCGGACCTCATCATCCTCGACATCATGATGCCGAAGATGGACGGCAAGGAGGCCCGAAAGCGGCTGCTCGCCGACCCGAAGACCAAGGACATCCCGGTCATCCACCTGTCCGCCGTCGGCGAGTTCGACAGCCAGCTCGACGCCATGCAGCACGGGACGACCGACTACATCACCAAGCCGTTCTCGCCGAAGGAGCTCGCGGAGCACGTCGAGATGATCCTGGATCCCAAGCGCCGCGACGAACTGCTCAAGATGCAGCACGCGAAGACCGGCAAGTTGTCGACGATCGTCAACATCATGCACCGGGACCGGTAGGCTGCCCGCCCTCGCCCGCCGCGCATACCCGCGATGAGAAGACCGCCGCGCGATCCGCGCGGCGGTCTTCTCATGTGTTCTTGATGTAGTAGCGACAATGCCACTTGTTGGGACAGTCTTCCGGCAGTGTCGCCACCGTGACCTGCCAGCCCATGCCTTCGACGAAGCAGGTGCAGGTGACCCGCCGTTCCTCGGGTTTGATCTGACGATCCCACTTGTCATCGATGTTGAGGACTTCGCGCCAGTACATGCACTTACCTCGAACCGGTGCGTAACCGTCCATCTCGCTCATCGTCGAGATCTCCTGAGAAAGGGTGCCCGCCATGCGGCGGGCCGGGCGCGACGTGCCGCGCCCTCGCCGTGGATTCTACCCCCTCGATGACTGTGACCTGTCGGGACCTCAGCTTCGCCCGGCGTCTGACTCCTCGCGGGCCTTGGGCATGGTGGCCAGATAGCGCGTGAAGACGAACCAGCCCAGCAGGAGCTCGCTGTAGTAGGTCACGCCGCGCCACAGCAGGGTCGTCGCGCCGGCGAGCGCGATGGGCGCCTGCGCCACCAGCAGCACCGCAGTGCCTCCTTCGACGGCTCCGCTGCCTCCCGGAGTCGGCGAGATGACCGCCAGCGCCATAGCGCCGACACCGGTCGCCAGCATCGGGAGCGCGGGTCCGCGGCTGCCGAGTCCGTACATCACGACGGGCAGGCAGAGGATGAGGCACCCGCGCGAGGCGAACACGCACAGGAACGAGAGCGCGAGCTGCCATGGCCGCTCCCGGGTCAGCGTCTCGACGTCGGAAGCGAAGCGGTGCGCCTCGCGCCCCACGACCTCGGACACGCGCGACGCGCGCTCGTGGCCGAGCAACGTCGCCAGCCCCGGTCGAGCCAGAGCCCCCTCGATGCGCCCGATCGCCCAGTGAGGGCGCGCGGCAAGCCACACCGCGAAAGCCAGGGCGACGGCGATGATCGTCACCGCCGACCACACGAACGTCCTGGCTGCAGCCGCCTGCGCCTGCAGCACGACCGCCGCCGCCACCCCCATGATCAGGAACGAGGCGCCCGTCAGCACGCTGTGCATCGCGACGACCGCGCTCGACTCGCCCGCGGACAGGCCCTCACGCGTCAAACAGAACACGCTCGCCGGGATGCTCCCCGAGCCGAAGGGCGAGACGAGCGCCGCGAAGTCCCCGCCGATGAACGCGGCCGTCATGCCGAGCACATGACCCTCCACGCCGCGCCGAGTAAGTGCCCCGAGACCGATCCCCTGGAGGAGTCACGAGAGAGCGCTCAAAGCGAGCGCCAGCGCGAGCCACGGCAGGGGAAGCTTCGATGCCGCCACGACGACTGCCGTCCCGCCGGTCGCGAAGGCCACGACGAGACCGGCCGTGACGCCGATGGCGACGGCGATGGCCAGGCCCGTCCGGAGACTGCGCTGGTCCAGTGGCACGACGGGCTTGGGATCCCAGGTCACCTCTGCGTCGCCTCAGCCTCTATTTGTCCGGCGCCTTCTGCTCCGAGTGCAGCACTTCCGCCGCCGCTCTCTGGTCCGTCAGAAGCGTCTCTGCCGCGCGGGCTTCTCCTGAGCGCAGGACCTCCGCCGCAGCCGTCTGGGTCGCCGTCAGCGCCTCGGCCGCCGCGGGCGGGGCCTCACTGTCGGGCGTCTGGACACACACGTGCTGTCGTGTTCGTGTGAAAGTCGTGGCTTCGCTCCGAAACCGTGTCCGCATGGAGCCCTGCCGCCGCAGCGAACGGGCCTGCTAGCCGGACACTTCCTCCACCGTGACTATGATCTCGTTGCGACGCGCGAACCAGGGCTTCCACGGCGCATCGTACTGTGCGG
>JANYJF010000016.1 GCA_025361885.1 Coriobacteriia bacterium | reverse complement strand
CCACGCGGACCTGCGGCCCGTCCTGGTGATCGGGTCAGGCGTGGCCGGCAGCATCCTCGTCATGGTGCTCGTGAGCTCGCTGTTCCCTTGGATCGCCGTCAAGCGCGACGGCAGCGGATGGCGCGCGTCGCGTTCGGTGATTACGGCGCTGATGGGCGCCACGGGGGTCACGCTCTACTTGGCGTTCGTCGCTTACGCGCACGGCGCGTTTCGGATGTAGAAGCACGAGGGCCGGACACGGACCGACGGGTCCCTGTCGCCGGCGCTACCGCTCCACGTACCGCACCGGCACGCTCAGCGTGAAGCTCGATCCCTTGCCCGGCGCGCTCGATCCGCTGAGCGTGCCGCCGAGCATCTCGGCGAGCTTCCGGGTGAGGCGTATCGGATGTCGTCGTCCGTCAGCTCGATGACCGAGAAGAAGATGTCCGCGTTGTCGAAGAACCGACGAACGATATCGTCGCGCTCGGAGAGCGCCGCCCTCGCGCGCTCCCGCTTCTCGACGAGTCGCCGGTACCGCAGGAACGAACGATGGCGCTGAACCATGCCTACGGCCATCGCCGCGGCGATAGCCAGGAGCAGCACGCCGACGATCGCGGTCCAGGCGGTACCCCGTCCGCCCCACGCGATGTCCCGGCCCGTCGCCGGCCTTCAGCGTCGCACATCGCCTGTTTCGATGCCCACGGATGCTGTGCGCCACCTCCTGCTACGGGTGGTCGCACCACGCGGCTATACTCCGTAGAGGTGGGGACCTTCCCAGTGGGGCAGACGAGGCGATGAGGTGGCATGGGCCGACAGGGGGACAAAGCACGTATCAGATCCCTCGCCCGTGGCGCACGCCGCGCGTTGAGCCCCGACGATCGAGACCGGCTCAGCCGCTCGGCGGCCGCGCGCGTCTTAGCGATGCCGGAGGTGGCTGCGGCGAGTGCGGTGCTCGTGTACGCCTCCCTGCCCGAAGAGGTCGACACCTCGGCGCTGGTCTCAGCACTCGCCGCGACCGGGCGCGTCGTGGCGGTCCCGCGCGTGTGCGGCCCCCGCGAGATGACCCTCCACCGGATCGACTCGCTCGAAGGACTGCGGCCCGGCACCTGCGACATCCCCGAGCCTGACGCCGACACAGAGGCGATGTCGCCGGACGCCTTCGACGTGGTGATCGTGCCGGGCGTCGCGTTCGACCGGACGTGCCGTCGTATCGGATTCGGTGGCGGCTTCTACGACACCCTGTTGCCGCGACTCCGCCCGGACGCCTTCACGGTCGGCCTGGCCTTCGATGAGCAGCTCGTTGACGAGGTCCCGTGCGAGGAACACGACCGCCCACTCGACGCCCTGGTCACCCCGACGACGCTGCACCGCCGCTCGCGCGGCCGGTGACGGCGACCGACCGTTCCCGGCCTGACGCCCTAGTGCGGTAGCTGGTCCGGCGGCACGTGGTCGAAGGTCACGAAGCGGTATCCGCGGGCCTTGTACTCCGCGATGACCTGCGGCAGCGCCGCGATGGTCCGGCTCCGGTCGCCGCCACCGTCGTGCATCAGCACCACCTTGACTTGCTGCTGACCGGCCAGTGCGCGCCCGGCGATGTCCTGCGGCGACGGCTTGCGCCAGTCGTTGGTGTCGGTGCTCCACATCGCGAGCTTGACGCCCGACTCGGCCATGATCTGCAGCACCGCGGCGTTGTAGTTGCCTCCCGGGGGGCGGAACCACACGGGGCGGTATCCGGTGATCGCTTGGATGGTGTCGGCGGCGTTCACGATCTCGAAGCGGACGACGTCCGGCGTGGACTTCGATAGGTTCTTGTGGTTGACCGAGTGGTTCCCGATGAGGTGACCTTCCGCGAACACCCTGCGCGCGAGGTCCTTATGATGGTTCGCGGCCCCCGATAACATGAAGAACGTGGCTTTGACATCGTTGGCCTTGAGGATGTCGAGTATCGCCTCGGTCTGCCCTGGCCAGGGGCCGTCGTCGAAGGTCAGCGCCACGAGCAGGCTGCCGGCCGGGTAGGCGCCGCGTCTCATGACCTTCGCGACGGGCTCTATCACGATCGTCTTCTGGACAACGTCGCCGGACACCTCGCCGACCTTGAGCAAGGCCACGCCCGCCGTCCCACTGCTGATGACCGTCTGGTCGGGGCCCTCTCCTTCGTATCTCACGGGCGCGGGCTCGGGGGCTGTCGTGGTCACGATGCTCTCGGCGACGTCGCGACCGCGAACGCTCGCGACCCGGTCCCTCGGGCGGATGCGGCTGGTCGGCGATAGATCGCGGCCCTCCATCGTGAATGTCGGCGGAAGCCCCCCACCGCTACGAAGGACGCGCCCGGTCGCGGAGACGAAGTCGCCCCACGGCGCGTTGGACGCATGCGCCCGCACCAAGACGGCGGGCGATGCGCCGAAGCCCACATAGACGCTGCGACCATCGATGATGGCGACGCCGGGTCCGACCATCACCCATGCAACGACCGCGACCACCATGGCGACGAGCACCGCGCCGACGGCAAGCAGCACGCTTCGCGTGCGCCGCGGAACCGGCTCGATCATGTCGGGGGCGTCGGTCATGTCACTGGGCACGCGATATCCGTGCCACCTGACCACTCACGAGCGCGAAGAGCGCCTCGCGATCGAACCGGACCCGAGTCGGGTGTGCCGGCCGCCCTATAGACGACGTCGAACCTCCGCCGCGATCCCGCTTTGCTGCCGCCTTCGGTCGGAGTGTCGGTCATCGGAGTGAGTGTCCTGTCATCGGGGAACCGGCGAGTGGCGCCGGGGCGCGCACGCCCACACGAAGCGGAAGCTGCAGCGCGGCGAGCGCCGCTTCAAGGCTGTCCGCCCAGGCCACGAGCGCAGTCAGTTCGAGGCGCATCAACGGGTGGACCGGGTGCGGCCGCACCACCGTGAAGCCGTGGTCGAGCAGGAAGCCGGACGTGATCATCGGGGAGCCGGCGGCCTCCTCGCGATCCGCCGCCGCGTACGCCTCGAGCACGCGCTCGCCCCTCGACGACAGATCTCGGATGACCGCCTGCAGAAGCAGGGAGCCCAAGCCGTGCCGGCGCGACTCCGGTGCGATGTGTATGCATGCGAGCAGCACGGCGTCGGAATCGGGGACGCCGACGGGCATGGTGCGAGTCCGCGGGAAGTATGAGCCGGGGGCGTACGTGACGAATCCCAGAACCTCGCCGTCCTCGTAGGCGACCCGGCCGCAGTCGCCCCACTCGCGCCTGACGGTGCGCACCCACTCCTGCAGCGCGGCGCGATCACACGCACTGCCGCACGCGGGTTCCAGGCTCCCGGCGGTCTCCCAGTACATACAGCAGTCGCACGGCTCCGGCAGCTCGCCGACGCGCTGTGGTGTGAGGGGCTTGAGGCGTCGCGTCATACGGTACTGCCAGCTCCCGTCAATGAGGCCGTGCCCGACCGAGCGTCAGCTGCCCGAGTCCTTACTCATGCCTTCGCGGAACGCGTCACCCATCGACTTCCACGTGCCGCGGCCTTTGCGCGCCGGGTCCTTTCGGGTGGCCTTGCGGATCGCGCGGCCGGCGGCCCCGCTCGCGTCCACGAATGCCTTTCCGGCCATCTCTCCCGCGATGTCGAGCATCACGGCACCCTTCGCAGCCCGCTTCGCCATGGAGCCCGAGACCTCGATCTCGGATGGCCTCGGTTCCACGACGACGGCCTTGCCGTCGAATCCCACGACCTGGTCCCCGGCGATAGTACCGCGTCCATACGCCACATCGGCAGTGAAGCCTCCGCTGACCTTCAGCTTCGTGACGTCGCCTTCGGGCAGCGAGAACCACACCTCGTCGACGGCGCCCGCGATCAGGCCGTCGCGCGAGGTGACCGGCATGCCAGTCCAGATCACCGTGGCTTCCGGGTCCGCGCCGAGCGCCTCGGCGGCCTTCTTGCCGCGAACGGGCTTGCCGCGCGTTATGCGTACGGCCTCATCGTCGTCGAGGCGCAGGTCGGCGAGGGAGACGAACGCGGGCTTGAGCCAGAAGAACCACAAGACCCGCGGCCGCACGACAGCTCCTACAACACGAGGTTCGCTTGGGTGGAAGATCATGTGGTCCACCCGGCCCAGGACGCGGCCGTCAAGATCGGCGAACTTGCTGTCCTCTATGTGCCTGGCGCGCGGCATGGTGGCTGAGAAGCCTCCTTCGATGCGGAAGGCCGGTCGCGCCTGGTGATGGCGGCCGGCCTTCCGGTCAGATCCACGATACGAGGGGCGCTACAGCCTCGGCTCCGGGGTGCCGCCGGCGGGCTTCCGGTCGGCGGGCTCGTTCATGAGCGCCACCTTCTCGGCGATCTTCTCGGATGCGCTCTTCTCGGCGACCATGTCCAGCGTCGCCTGGGCCTTGTCGGCCGCGACGTCCAGACCCTTCTTCGCGGCCTCGGCGCCCAAGTCGACCGCCTTCTCCGCGGAGACCTTCACGTCCTCGACCTTCTCACGAGCGATGACGGCGCCCTCGCCGACCTGCGTGCGAAGCTTCTCGCGGGCCTCGTCGATCTTCGCCTTGAGCTCTTCGGTCTTCTCAGAAGCGTTCTCCTTGGTGCTCGAGTAGGCTTCCACCAGGCGCTCGCGACCGTCCTCGTAGACGTCACGACCCTGGTCCAGATACTCCTGGCCCTTCTCGACCAGCATCTTGCGCGTATCATCGCCGCGACGGGGGGCGAACAGAAGCCCGAAAGCCGCGCCGATCAGCCCACCGAGCAGGAACGCGCCAAACACTCCACCGCCACCGTGCCTGTGATCTTCGTACATCTCCAGTGCACCTCCGTCTACCGAGAGTCCTCGCACAAGCCGTCCGGCGCGACCGTCACCCAGAGCCGCCCGCACGCTGATTCTACCCGTCACTCTACCCTATCCAACGCGGCGCGCGCCAAGGTGTCGACCAGTTGCTGGAAGCTCAGTCCGGCTGCCTCCGCGGCCATCGGGAGCAGCGACGTCGCTGTCATGCCGGGGCTCGTGTTGACCTCTAGCACGAACGGCCTGCCGGCGGCGTCGACGACCATGTCAGTGCGACTCACATCCCTGCAGCCGAGCAGCGTATGGCACTCGCCCGCCAACCGCAGGACCTCGGCTTCGACCTCGGCCGTAAGCCGCGCCGGGCAGTAGTACTCGGTGGCGCCCTGGGTGTAGGCGGCCGTGTAGTCGAACAGACCGGACTTGGGGACCATCTCCACCGGCGGCAGGACACGCGGCGGACCGCCCGCGCCGTCGTCGAGGACCGAGACCGCGAGCTCGCGTCCATCGACCCACTTCTCCACGAGCGCGGCGTCGCCGTAGCTCAGCGCGGCGAGCAGGGCGCCGGGTAAGCCGGAGGCGTCATCGACGCGGCTCAGGCCGAGCGCCGAGCCCTGCTCCGTCGGTTTCACGACCAGCGGGAAGCCGCCCAATGCCGCAGGCACGAGATCGAGAGCGGTGGCCGCGCCCATCTCCTTGAAAGCGCCCGAGGTGAACGTGACCCACGGCGGGGTAGGCACGCCGCGCTCCACGAACAGCCTCTTCGCAAGGGACTTGTCCCAAGCCAACGCGCTCGCCACGACCCCTGGCCCGGTGTACGGGATACCCAGGAACTCGAGCACCTCCTGCAACGTGCCGTCCTCGCCGAATCTGCCGTGCAGGGCGATGTACACCGCGTCGGGCCGCTCGCGACGCAGCGTGTCGACCAGCTCGGGCGTGACGTCGAGCCCGATAGCGCGGTAGCCGAGCTCGGTAAGAGCGCTGAACACGCGCTCTCCGCTCTTGAGCGACACCTCTCGCTCCAGCGAACGCCCGCCCATCAGGACCGCGATCTTCTCCCCCATGGTGCGCCTCCTCCCTGTGCTTCATACGCGTGCATGTCCGCGGCCGCACACCGCGCTCGCCGGTGCGCCCGGGCAGGTTCCCGCATCACGGCCGGGTTCCCGCCGGCACCGCGCCGGCCGCCGCGAACGCACGGTACAACTCGAGCTTGTCGTCGATGACCTCGGCGATGCGCCGGATGCCTTCGACGATCTGTTCGGGCTGCTCGTAGCAGAACGCCAGCCGAAGACAGTTGCGGAAGCTTCCGTCGGACGCGAAGTCCGCGCCCGGCACGAAGGTCACTCCCAGCTCGACCGCCTCGGCGAGCAGCGACTTCGTATCGAGGTACGACGGAAGCGTCACCCACACGAAGAAGCCGCCCTCCGGGTGGGTCCACGTCACCTCCGGCGGAAAGTGCTCATCGAGTGCCGACAGCATGGCGTCGCGACGCTCGCCGTACGCACCGGTGAGGTCGGCGAGCACGCGACGCCATCCGGTTCCGGTGAAGTACACTTCCGCGACCGCCTGGGTGAACGCGCTGCCGCACAGGTCAGCGGCCTGCTTGGCGAGCAGGACCTTCGCGAGGATGGGGCGGGGAGCGGCCATCCAGCCCAAACGCATGCCGGGTGCGAAGATCTTGGAGAACGTGCCGAGGTGGATGACGTCGGGGTCCAACGCCCTGAGCGGCAGTATGTGGCCGCCCTCGAAGCGTAGACGCCCGTACGGGTCGTCCTCGACGATGGGGATGTCGTACTCGTGGGCGAGCTCGATCAGACGCCGCCGGCGCTCGGGGCACATGGTGACTCCGGCAGGGTTCTGGAAGTTCGGGATGGTGTAGATGAACTTGGCGCCACGCGGTCCGACGGAGGCCAGGAGCTCTTCGAGAGCGTCTGTGTCCATGCCGCGTTCGTCGAGCGGGACGTGGACGATGCGCGGCTGGTAGGCGCTGAACGCCTGCAGTGCGCCCACGTATGTCGGGCCTTCGCAGATCACTGTGTCGCCGGGATCCAGGAAGACCTTCGCGAGGAGGTCGAGTCCCTGCTGCGCCCCCGCGGTGACGATCAGGTCGTCGACGCGCAGGCGCACGCCCGACTCCCCCATCAGTCCGACGATGGTCTCGCGCAGCTGTAGCCGCCCCTCGGACGCGCCGTACTGGAGTGCGGTCGCACCTTGATGTTCGAGCACCTCGCGAGTGGCACGGAGCACTGCCTCGGCGGGGACCCGGCGCACGTCCGGCATCCCGCCTGACAGGGAGATGACGTCGGGGCGCGAAGCCGCCGCGAACAGGTCACGCACCGCCGAGGAGCGCACGCCGGTCATGCGGGCCGCGTAGCGCCCGTCCCATCTGTCGAAGACCACTCTCGCTGTGCCCATGGCGACGACCTCCCGCTGCCTCGTTCCCCGCGGCCCTTCATGCCCGGGAAACACAAAGACGACCACCCGACAGGGCGAGGGTCGTCTTCTCGCGGTACCACCTGTGTTCGCCCGCGCGGCACACGGCCGTCGCGAAGCCTCGACCCCGGTGGATAACGGTCCGGGCGGCCGTCCGGCTTCCGGCGCCCGATCGCGCGCCCTGGCCGGGGACTTCGGAGGGGCGGCTGGGCGTATGATGCCCTCTTCCCTCACGTCCGTAGTGGCTCTATGCACTCCGGCGTATAGCGACCGGGGTCGGGGGCGAGTGTACTCGGCGCGGTGCGAACCGGTCAAGCCGTCGGCGCGTCCGGCAACGAGCGCCGACGGCGCAGCTCGCGGAGCCGGGCGACCGTCGCCCGAACGTCGGGTGGCGCCTCGTGCGCGTCATCACCAGGCCCACACAGCCACCCCACGATCGGCACAGCTTCCGTGAGAGCGCCCATGGCGACCAGGTCGTCGTCGTAGTCGATGAGCACGTGGAAGACGCCGCGGCCGTCCCTGTGGAAGTCCCACGTGGTCTGCCCTGCCAGCGTATCGGGCGAGCCGGCGAGGGCCATCAGCTCCACGGCCACGTGCTCGAGCAGGTGCGCGACCTCGGTGTCCGCGAGCTCCTGCGCGAACGTCAGGCCGGCACCGTTGTCGCACCGGTGACCGCGAAGACCGGGCATCAGCGCGATCGCGCGCACCGGCAGATCCGGGACGGAACAGGTCCGAATGGACTCCCCAGGCGCGAAGACGACCACGGCGTCCACGGTCCGGGGACCGACTGTGATCGAGATGCAGCGCACCCTACCGCGGACGCGGTGCTTCCGCGGCCTTCGCGCCGGCACGCGATCCCACGTAGTACGCCAGCGACAGCGCGATAGCCACGACGGCTGCGCCGACCAAGACCGCGCGAACGGTGCTCGTCCCGACCGCCCGCTTCACCTCTTCGGTGGCCACCTGCTGGATGGCCAGCGCCTTGTGTTTGAGATCTTCGACGGTGATGCGCTCCTCGGGGGGAGAGAGGGTCGTTTCCATCCGCGCGGCTGTCATCACTGCATCTTCCTGACCTTGACGATGGTGAACGCGAGCGCCACCAAGAGGTACAAGCCACCGATCGTGAGGAACGCGAAGGGGTAGCCGATCCACCCGCCCAGGAACATGACGAGCGCCACCGCAAGGAAGACCAGCCCGATCACCATGGTCGAGGCGGCCCCGATCGCCGCGCCGATGAGGATGCCGACTCGCTGCAGAGGCGGAACGACCTTCTCGCGGACCGTGGCCTCGGCCTCCTGGCGTAACCAGTCGACCGCGCTCTGCATGAGGTCGGCGATCGCTTCGATGACGGGGTTGCGACGCACGTGCGTCTCGCCGGATCCGTCGGCCCCGCTCGCAGAGCCCTGCACGTCGGACATCGGTCCCCTGCTTCCAGCTCGACTGACCGCTCACTCGCAGTAGCACACCCGCGGTAGCACCGCATCGCGTCACCCGCCGGTCGGCCGTCTCGTATCGAGGCGGC
>JANYJF010000013.1 GCA_025361885.1 Coriobacteriia bacterium | reverse complement strand
GCCGAAGACCGGTCAGGGCGGCGGCGGTCGACGCCGCGGCGGCTCCGGATCTCAGCAGCCGGCGGCCGCCAAGCAGGCCCCGCAGCAGCCTTCGAGCGGTGACTCCGGTGCCGCGGATGCGGCGGGAACGGGACGCCGCCGCAGGCGCCGGCGTCGCGGAGCCGAGGGGTCTTCTACCCCCGAATAGGTGTGCTATCATTCCGTCTCGCGCCGACGTAGCTCAGCTGGCCAGAGCACCGCACTCGTAATGCGGGGGTCAGGGGTTCGAATCCCCTCGTCGGCTCCAGATGCACCGATCAGGGCGGCCGCCACAAGCGGCCGCCCTGTCGCGTTTCCGTGGCGCGCGCGGCCTCCCCGCACCCGGTGTCTGCTACTCCCGCTTCGCGATCAGTGCTCTCCGTCACGGTCGGCTCATCACCCCGGCAAGACCCGCCGATAGAGCCTGTGGGGGTCGTGCACACGCATGCCTCGACGGCCAGCGGACAGGGGAGCGGACGGATGGTGCCCAGCGACAGGATTCGGAGCGATCGGCATGGTCGCGTGCTTGGGGCGTTCCTCGCCTTCGCCCTGACCTGCGCCCTGCTCGTGGGACTGCCCGCGACAGCTCTCGGGCTCGACACCGCCTCGCGCAGTGCCGCCCAGATCCAGACGCGCTGGTCGCAGCTCAAGCCGGCGTACTCCGGCTCCCCGTTCACGATCGCCCCGGGCACCACCGCCCCGTACTCAGCCGGCATGCTCGCCCCCGGGTTCCTGCAGGACGGCCTCAAGGCCATCAACTACGCACGCTTCCTGGCCGGTCTGCCCGACGACGTGGTGCTCGACTCGGGCTATGTCGACGGTGCGCAACACGGCGCTGTCCTGCTCGCGGCGAGCACCTTCTCGCACACCCCGCCCAAGCCGGCCGACATGGATCAGGCCTTCTTCGACTTGGGATACGCCGCCACGAGCCGCAGCAACATCGGCTGGGGCTACGGCACGCTCTCGGCGTTCAACTTCGGCTGCATGGACGACAGCGACTCCACCAACATCGACCGGCTCGGTCACCGGCGCTGGCTGCTCGACCCGCCGCTGCTCAAGACCGGGATGGGCTTCGCGAGCAGCAGGAGCGACACGTTCGTCTTCGACTGGAGCCGGACCGCCGCGGTCGACTACGACTCCATCAAGTGGCCGAGCGAAGGGTACTTCCCGGTCGAGATGTTCGCGACGCAGACGGCCTGGTCCGTCACCCTCGATCCCGCAAAGTACTCGTGGATGACGGGGACTCCCGGTCACACGGTCACGCTGCGCCGCGTCGCCGATGGCCGCACTTGGACGTTCACGAGCGCCGACACAGACAAGGGCGGCAAGTACTTCAACTTCGAGACCAGCGGCTACGGCGTGGCGGACTGCTTCGTGTTCCGGCCCGACGCCGCGACACTGGGCTCATACAAGTCCGGCGACGCCTTCGACGTCACCATCTCGGGCGGCATCACCCGCAAGTCCACCGGTCAGCCCGCCACGATCTCGTACCGCACCACGTTCATGTCGCAGGTGGCGCAATCGGGCCCGCCGCCGGTCACTCCACCCGGTACGCCTCCCGCGGTGCCCAAGCCGGTCTACCGCTTCTACAACGTGCGTGCCGGCGTCCACTTCTACACCATCAGCGAGGCAGAGAAGGCGAACGTGATCGCAACCTTGGGCGCCGTCTACCGTTACGAAGGGCCGTCCTACTGGGTCAACACCGCGTCTCCCTACAACAACACGCCGCTCTACCGCTTCTACAACCGGCGCACGGGGACGCACTTCTATACAGCGAGCGCGACGGAGCGGGCCAATGTGATCGCGACGCTGGGTGCCGTCTACAACTACGAAGGACCCGCGTACAGCGTCTGCGCGGGCGCCGTGGCGGGTGCCACGCCGGTCTACCGCTTCTACAACAGGCTCACCGGCACCCACTTCTACACCGCGAGCGAGGAGGAGCGGGCGAACGTGACCGCCACGCTCGGTGCCGTCTACAACTTCGAGGGACCGGCGTTCTACCTGGCCCCGTGAGGACCGCGTGACAGCGCGCGGCGAGGCCCCTAGATCCGGAAGCCCTCCACGCCGCTCTTCAGTTCGCGGCCCTTCTCGTCGAGCGCCCGCGCGGCCTGCGCGACCTGGTCGGCCGCCTCCGAGCTCTCGGACGCCGCCGAGGTGACCTGCTCCATGGCCTGCAGCACCTGACCGGACGCGGCTCCCTGCTGGGCCGCGGCGGTGGCGATCTCCCGGGCGGCTCCTGCGGTCTGCGACATGCGGTCGAGGATGTCGGAGAAGGCGTCCGCCGAGCGACGTCCGAGTTCCACACCCGTGCTGGTCAAGCCCGCTTGATCGCTCGCAAGCCGCGACAATGAGCCAGACGATACCTGGATGCTGTGGACGAGGTCGTCGATGCGCGCCGTGGACTTCGACACGGAATCCGCGAGCGAGCGGATCTCGGTGGCGACCACGCCGAACCCTTTGCCGGCCGCCCCCGCCCGCGCCGCCTCGATCGCGGCGTTGAGCGCGAGGATCTTCGTCTGCTCTGCGATGTTGTCGATCAGCGTCAGGACCTCGCCGATCTCGACGGTGGCCTCCGACAGGTCGCGGGCGGATCCGGCGGTGCCGTCGGCCGCGGCGTGCAGGCGCTCGAGCGAGCCCATGGATTCCTCGACCGTGGCGTGACCCTGCTCGGCTGCGGAGAGCGCCTCGTCGGCGAGTCGCATGACCTCTTTCGCTCCGCTGGCGACGGCCCGGTAGCTGGCGGCCATCTCCTCGAGAGTGGCGGTCGTCTCGTGGGCCGCCGCGACCTGACGCGTGACGCCCTGGCTCTGGCGCTCGGACGAGGTCACGAGCTGCGCCGAGACGCTGCCGAGCTGCGAGACGATGTCGCGCACCGAGCGTATCGTCGTCGACAGGCCGGCGGTCATCGAGTTGAATGCGGTGCCGAGCCGGGCCACCTCGCGAGCGCCGTGTGCGGGCACGTGGACCTGCAGGTCGCCGGCGGACACACGGTCGGCGGCTTCGCTGAAGGCCTCGATCGGGCGTGAGATGCTGCGCGCCATCGCGCGGCCCGCGAGCCACGCCACGGCCAGCCCGCCCAGCAGTGCGATCAGCATCCGCAGGAGGAACAGGTTGGTGGCGGCGATGTATGGGGTGAGCGGGATGCCGACGTACACCATTCCGATGGTGCGGCCCGATACGTCACGAAGCGGGCTGTACATCGTCTGGAACCGGTTGCCCACCACGTCGGCCGTACCGACGAATTCCTTCTTGCTGCCGAGCACGGCGTCCTGGACCGGCCTGGACGCAACGGTGCCGATGGCGCGCCGCCCTGCCGCGGTGCGCACGGTGGTGGCCACCCGCACCTCGTCCTGGAACAGCGTGGCGGTCCCGCCGAGACGGGAGGCGAGCCGGTCCACCAGCTCGTTGCCGTTGTTGACGACTTCGACCGCGGCCAGGGTCCCGAGGGTCTGGCCGGTGGCGGACTTGATCGGCACCACCGACGCGAGCGCCAGAGCGCCCGACGTCGCCGTTGCCTTGGACAGGTCCCGGGTCGCCGTGACTTTGACAGAAGAGGCACCCGCCAGCCCGAGCGCTTTGAGTTCGGCTTCCGGCACGATCTCGAACGCCGACTGGACAGTGCCGTACGCGGCCTGCCTGGTCAGCGTGTCTCCCGAGCGGTCGTAGGCGGATCCAAGGGCCGAGTCAGAGGCGCTGACGACCTTGCCCGAGCGGTCGAGCAGCAGCACGTAGGTCACCTTCAGGTCCCACGCGGCCTGCTTGAGCCGATCGCTTGCGACCATGCGATCCGAGAGTCCCCCGCTCGACAGGGCGGTGGCCAGGCTGTGGTCGGACACGAAGTTCTTGAGCGCCGCCTCACGCTGGAGTCCGCGGTCCTCGAGGATGTCGGCGGCCATGCGGCCATGTTCCCGTATCGTCGTGGTGGCCTCGGTGTCCATGCTCGAATTGAACGACCAGTACCCGACCCCCGCGGCGATCAGGAGGGGAACGAGGGAGACCAAGGCGAAGGCCATGGTCAGGGTCGCGGACATGGTGCGCTCGGTCTTCACGTCTACCGCCTTGCGAGTCGATTGCCGGATCGAGCACGCGGTGAGGCGGATGCGCGGCCGCGTGGTGTTGCAAGCCTGTAGAGAGTACACGCACGCGCGAAGATAATCAGTACCGAAGGTCCCGCCCGGTCAGAGGAATCACCGGCGAAACCATGCGCTGAGCACGCTCTTGCCCGGACATGTAACGAGTGTTACAGTGTCCCGACCCGACGCCCGGCGCCCCCGCTGGAGTACCTTTCCCGGAGCCTGGCGTCGCATCGCAAGTCACGCCCCGAACCTGCAAAGGGGCCCGCGGACGGGGGAGCGTGGATGGAACCGAAGCTCGCTTTCGCCTACGGCGCCATAGCCTCCTTCCTCATACTCGGCTCGCTGTTCGTCGTGGCGACGCTCGGCATCTCGCGCCTGCTGGCGCCGCGCAAGCCGGACCCCGAGAAGTACAGCATCTACGAGTGCGGCAGCGAGCCCATCGGACCGCCCTGGGTGCAGTTCCGCGTCGGCTACTACGTCTACGCGCTGCTCTTCGTGCTCTTCGACGTGGAGACCGTCTTCCTGTATCCGTGGGCGGTGACCGTGCGAGCCCTGCCGGTCTTCGTGCTCGGCGAGATGATCGTGTTCATCGCGATCCTCGGGCTGGGCCTGGCCTACGCATGGAAGGAAGGTGCGCTCAAGTGGCGCTAGACCGCATCTTCGGCGAGAACTCCATGGTGTTCATCCGCAGTGAGCAGCTGTTCGACGCCGCACGCCGCAACAGCCTGTGGTACGTCTCGTTCGGGATCGCATGCTGCGCCATCGAGGGGCTCATGTCCGCGGGTGGCCCGCGCTTCGACTACGACCGCTTCGGCATCTTCCACCGTGGCAGTCCCCGGCAAGCCGACGTGATGATCGTGGCCGGGACCGTCAACAAGAAGATGGCGCACGTGGTCCGCAAGCTCTACGACCAGATGCCCGAGCCCAAGTGGGTCATCGCGATGGGGGCGTGCGCGTGCACCGGCGGTCCATTCCGCGAGTACCCCAATGTGGTGCTCGGCGTCGACCAGGTGGTCCCGGTGGACATCTACGTGCCCGGCTGCCCACCGCGGCCGGAGTCCATGCAGTACGCGTTCATGCAGCTCCAGGAGAAGATCTCCCGCCGGACGGAGGAGCGACTTGCTGCCCGCTGAAGCTGACGTCACCCGCTGGCTGGCTGCCGCTGGTGCCGCCGCCGACGAGGTGACCACGACCACGCTCGGCGTGATGGCGCGCATCGAGGCCGCGCGCGCCGCCGACGTGCTCGCGACCCTCCGCGACGGCGAAGGCGACTTCGACATGCTCGTCGACCTTTTCGCCATCGACACGGGCGAGGGGATCGACCTGCGCTACCACCTTCGCGCGCTCGATCGCGACGAGGATCTGTACCTGTCCGCATATGTCGACTACGACGGCGAGGCTCCGTCGGTGTGGCGTTGCTATCCGGCCGCGCTCTACCCGGAGCGCGAGGCGGCGGAGATGTTCGGGATGATGTTCGCGGGGCACCCGAACCCCAAGCGGCTCCTCACGACCGACGAGGTCGCCGCTCCGCTCCTGCGCAAGAGCACGCTCATCCGGACGTGGGAGGAGACGCGGCGTGACTGACGACCGCCTCCGCGCCACGCCCGATGAACCGATCGTCGCCGAAGGACGGCGCGTGCCTCTCACGTCGCCCAAGGGGCTGCGCCGCGTCCCCCGTGGCGTCGACGAGCTGGCGACCGAGCACCTCATCGTGAACATGGGACCGCAGCACCCGTCGACTCACGGCGTGCTGCACATCCTGCTCGAGCTCGACGGCGAGGTCGTCATGGCCGCCGAGGCGTCGCTGGGCTATCTGCACCGCGGCATCGAGAAGCTGGCGGAGAGTCGGCGTCACCATCAGGTCGGCACGCTCCTGGACCGCGCGGACTACGTCTCCGGCATCCACACGGAGCTCGCATACGCCATGGCAATCGAGCGGCTCATGGAGATCGAGGTGCCCGAGAAGGCGCACTGGCTGCGCACGCTCATGGGCGAGATCAACCGCATCACCAGCCACGTGCTGTTCGTGGGCACGTTCGGCATGGACACCGGCAGCATGCCGACCTTCCTGTACACGATGCGTGAGAGGGAAGCGCTCGTCGACATCCTGGAGGCGGTCACCGGGTCGCGGATGATGTTCAACTACGTCCGCCCGGGCGGCGTGACCGGGGACCTTCCCGCTGGCATCATCGCCAAGCTCGAGACGTTCCTGGCCGACGTGGACATGTATCTCGACGAGTACGACGTGCTGCTGACCGACAACGAGATCTTCGGGCCGCGGACAAAGGGCGTCGGCGTGATCGATGGCACCACGGCCGTCGCGTTCGGCATGACCGGGGCCCCGCTGCGCGCGACCGGGGTCGCTTGGGACATCCGCAAGGCGCACCCGTACGCCGCCTACGCGGAGCTCGACTTCGACGTCCCGCTCGGGTCACAGGGCGACTGCTTCGATCGCTTTGTGGTCAAGACCGCGGAGATCCGCGAGTCCCTCAAGATGATCCGGCAGCTGATCGCCGGCGTGCCCGAGGGACCGCACATGGCGAAGGTCCCCAAGGTCCTGCGACCGCCCGCCGGCGAGGTCTACACGGCCGTGGAGTCTCCGCGCGGCGAGCTCGGCATCCACCTCGTGTCCGACGGCTCGGACCTGCCGTACCGGATGCGTCTGCGCTCGCCCGCCTACTACAACCTCGCCGTCATCGACGAGGCGCTCGCCGGCGGGTTGATCGCGGACGCCGTCGTGACTCTCGGCAGCCTGGACATCATCCTCGGGGAGATCGACCGGTGAGCCCGCTGCTGGTCATAGTGCTGCGGACGCTCGCGGGTCTCGGCCTCCTGCTTCTCAACGGCGTGGTGCTCATCTACATGCTTCGCAAGGTCCTCGGCCACCTGCACCTGCGCCTCGGCCCCACGCGCGTGGGGCCCTGGGGCATCTTCCAGACGTCCATGGACGTGGTGAAGCTGCTGACCAAGGAGGACTTCCGCCCCACGGCCTCCGACAAGTGGCTCTTCCGCATCGCGCCCCTGCTCATCTTCGTGCCGTCGTTCATGGCGTACCTCGCCATCGGCTTCTCGCCGACGTGGCATTTCGCGAATCTCGACACCGGCGTGCTGTTCGTCTTCGCGGTGCTCTCGTTCGTGCCGATCGGCATCATGATGGCCGGCTGGGCGTCCAACTCCAAGTGGTCGCTCATCGGAGGCATGCGCGCCGCAGGACAGCAGATCGCGTACGAGATCCCTCTGCTGCTGTCGGTGCTCGGCGTGGCGATGCTGGCGGGCAGCCTCGATCCCAAGGTGATCGTCGAGTCGCAGGCCGGCCTGTGGCTCGGGTTCCTCCCCAAGTGGTTCATCGTGCCCCAGTTCCTGGGATTCTGGCTATTTGCCATCTCGGCGCAGGCCGAGACCAACCAGACGCCCTTCGACATGTCCGAGGCCGAGTCCGAGCTCGTCACCGGCTTCGCGAACGAGTACTCGGGCATGCGGTTCGGATTCATGTTCCTGGCGGAGTTCTCGAACATGTTCGTGGCTGCCGCGGTGGGCACGACGCTGTTCTTCGGCGGCTGGCTGCTGCCGGGCCTCGAGCACAACGCCCTGGCCCTCGCTCTCGGTCCCATCATCTTCATGGTCAAGGTGTACCTCGGCATCTTCTGCATGATGTGGGTCCGCGGCACCCTGCCCCGCATCCGCATCGACCAGATGCTGTCCTTCGCCTGGAAGGCGCTCATCCCGCTGTCGCTGCTGTGGGTCGTCGTCTTCGCCGTGATCCTCAAGGCGGTGGGAGCGTGATCTGGGGACTCGGCTTCTTCCGCGCGATGGGCGTCACCATGCGCAACATGTTCCGCCCTGCGATCACCGTCCAGTATCCGGACGAGCGCCTGGTGATCCCCGAGCGCGCGCGCTGGGCGCTCGTCCACAAGTTCGACGAGAGCGGCCGCCCCAAATGCACGGCGTGCATGATCTGCGAGCGCGAGTGCCCAGACGACATCATCCACCTCACCGTCTCCGGCGACGCCGCGAGCGGCAAGCACATCGACGAGTACCGCTACGAGCTCGGCGCCTGCATGATGTGCGGGCTGTGCGTGGCTGCCTGCCCGTTCGACGCCATCGAGATGAGCCACGAGTACGAGCTGGCGACCCCCGATCCGCATGCGCTCGTGCGGATCCTGCTCCACGACGTGGACGCGGCATCGGGCAAGCGGGCGAAGGCCGACGCTCCGGCGACCCAAGCCGCGCTGGCCGCCGACGCCGCGCCCGACGCCGCCCGAGGGGAGAGCGACCATGCCTAGCGCGATCCCGGCCCTGCCGTTCTACCTGTTGGTGACTGCGATCATCGGCGGGGCGCTCATGACGATCTTCAGCCGCAACGTGGTGCACGCCGCGTTCTGGCTGCTGGAGGCCATGGTCGCCGTCTCGGGGCTGTTCCTGCTGCTGTCCGCGGAGTTCCTGGCGCTCGTGCAGTTGCTCGTGTACGCCGGTGCCGTCGCGGTGCTCACCCTGTTCGTGATCATGCTGACCCTGCGACGCCGCGAGGATGCCATCCGGCCGCTGGACACGTCCGTCGCAGCCGCTGGTCTGGCGGCGGTCTTCGGGATCGTCACCGCCATCGCGGTCGGCGGGTTCTCGCCGCTGCCCGCCAGGATGCCGGCTGCCGCTCCGGGCATCGCGCAGTTCGGCGGCGAGCTGTTCACACGCTGGGCGCTCCCGTTCGAGGTCGCATCCGTCGTGCTGCTCATCGCGCTCGTCGGCGCGGTGTGGTGGTCGGGGGAGGACGAGGACCAGTGAGCGCCGTTGTGGGTCTTCGCGAGTTCCTGGTGCTCTCCGCGGTTCTGTTCGCGCTGGGGCTGTACGGTGCGCTGTCCAAGAAGAGCGCGATCATGATCCTGATGGCCATCGAGTTGATGACGAACGCGGTCAACATCGCACTGATCGCCATGTCGCGCTTCCTCACGCCGGGCCTGATGACCGGACAGTTCTTCGCGGCATTCATCATGGTGGTCTCGACGGCCGAGATCGGTCTCGGGCTCGCGCTCGTGCTCGCGCTGTACCGCCGCACCCGAACCGTCGAGGTCGACCGCATCGACCGGCTGAAGGGGTGAGCGGGTGACCTGGCTGCTCGCCATACCGCTGCTGCCCGCGCTGGCCTTCGCGCTGCTCGCGCCACTGCCGCGCGTCACGCGCAACGCGCTGCGATGGGTGCCCGCGGTCGCGATGGCCGGGTCTCTCGCGGGCGCGCTGGCGGCGTTCGCGATGGTGCTTCGCTCCGGCGGCGGCGACCAGCCCATCTACCACACGAGCTTCGCGATCGCGACCATCGGCGGCAAGGCCCTGGATGTCGGCATCCAGTTGGACGCCGTGGCCGCCATCATGCTTCTCGTGGTGACCATCGTCGGGATGTGCGTACAGGTCTACTCGCTCGGCTACATGCACCGCGACGGGCGTGTGGGCTGGTACTTCGCCGTGCTGTCGCTGTTCTCGGCCGCGATGCTCGGGCTCGTGTTGGCTTCGGACTTCCTGCTGCTGTACATGTGCTGGGAGGTCATGGGCCTGTGCTCCTACCTACTCATCGGGTTCTGGCACACGCAGGAGGCGCCGCGGATGGCGTCCATCAAGGCGTTCCTGACCACCCGCGTGGGTGATGTCGGCTTCGCGATCGCGCTCGCCATCATGTACGCGTCGGTCGGGTCCTTCGGGTTCGCGGCCGTGCTGCACGGCTACAGCTGGACCCCGGCGCTCGCGACCGCCGTGTCGCTTCTCCTGTTGTTCGGCGCGATGGGCAAGTCGGCTCAGGTTCCACTGCACGTGTGGCTGCCGGACGCGATGGCGGGCCCCACGCCCGCATCGGCGCTCATCCACGCGGCGACCATGGTCGCCGCCGGCGTGTACCTCGTGGCGCGCGCCATGCCATTGTTCGAGATATCGCAGGTGGCGCTTACGGTGACACTCGTGGTCGGCACGGGGACGGCTCTGCTCGGGGCGCTCCTGGCGACGGTGCAGCATGACATCAAGAAGGTCCTCGCGTACTCCACGATCTCGCAGTTGGGCTACATGTTCATCGCGCTCGGGACCGGGAGCGCGGTGGCCGGGCTGTTCCACCTGATGACGCATGCCTTCTTCAAGTCGCTGCTCTTCTTGGGTGCGGGTGTCATCATCCACGCGGTGCACACGCAGGACATGCGCGAGATGGGCGGTCTGCGCAAGCTGCTCCCCTGGACGACGGCCGCATTCACGGCCGGCGCCCTCGCTCTGGCAGGTGTCTTCCCGTTCTCCGGGTTCTGGTCGAAAGACGAGATCCTGGTATCGCTGTGGTCGGGCGGTCACTACGTCGTGTTCGCGCTCGCGCTGTTCGCGGCGTTCTTGACGGCGTTCTACATGACACGACTGTGGTTCCGGGTGTTCGCCGGGCCTGCCCAGAAGCCCGAGGTCCGCGAGGCCCACGTCGAGATGATCGTGCCGATGGTGCTCCTTGCCGGCATCTCGCTCGTCGTCGGCTTCGCGTCCCCCTTCTTCGCCACGTTCCTTGGCGAGCATGGGGGATGGCCGGACATCATGATGGCAGTCGGCTCCTCAGCGGTCGCCACATCGGGCATCGTCGCGGGATGGTGGGTGTTCGGCAAGAAGGCCGTCGACACCGAGGCGCTCAAGGCCCGATTCCCGCACCTCTACGGCATCTTCGACAACAAGTTCTACTTCGACCGGACCTACGAGTTCGTGTTCGTGAACGCCTACAACCGGCTGTCCGATGCGCTGTGGACCTTTGACACGAAGGTCATCGACGGCGCGGTCGATGGGTTCGGGCACGCGTGGAGCGCGGTCGCCGGCGGCTCATGGACGTTCGACGCGAAGGTCATCGACGGAGCGGTGATGGGCCTCGCCTCCACCGTGACCTGGATCGGCGCGCGTGTAAGGCGGTTGCAGGCCGGCCGCGTGCAGACCTACCAGCGGCTCGTGATGGCCGCAGTCATCCTGCTAGTGCTGTGGATCGCCTTGAAGGGAGCCTGACCCAAGTGTCCTACCTCTTGACGACTATCGTCTTCCTGCCGCTTGCCGCGGCGGTCATCTGCGCGATGCTGCCGAAGGACCTGGCGGGCGCCGCCAAGTGGGTCGCCGCAACGGTCATGGCCTTCGACGTCACTCTCGTGGGCTGGCTCCTCGCCACGTTCGACGTCCGGGGCGGCGTGCAGGCGGTGGTCGACATCCCGTGGGTGCCGCAGATAGCGATCCGCTACCACCTCGGTGCGGACGGCATCTCGCTCGCGATGCTCGCACTCTCGGCGCTGCTGGGCCTGATCGCGGTGGTGGCTTCCTGGAAGATGGACAAGTCCCCGGGCACGTACTTCGTCATGCTCATGCTGCTGCAAGTGGGCATGAACGGCGTGTTCGTGGCACTCGACCTCGTGCTGTTCTACGTGTTCTGGGAGCTCGTGCTCGTCCCGATGTACTTCCTCATAGCGATGTGGGGAGGGGAGAGGCGGAGTTACGCGTCGCTGAAGTTCTTCCTGTACACGCTCGCCGGTTCCGTGTTCATGCTCGTGGGGATCATCGCGCTGTACCTGTACTCCGGCCCGAACAACACGTTCGACATCGCGGAACTGGTGCGGGCGTCCGCCGGAGGCGCGTTCAACGGGATCCAAGGCTGGCTGTTCCTCGCTTTCTTCCTCGGCTTCGCGGTGAAGGTGCCGATCTGGCCGCTGCATACCTGGCTGCCGGACGCCCACGTCGAGGCGCCTACAGCCGCGTCCGTGCTCCTCGCCGGCGTCCTGCTCAAGATGGGCACGTACGGCTTCATCCGCATCGCTCTGCCGATCCTGCCCGTGGCCGCGAAGGCATGGGCGCCGTGGATCGCCGCGCTCGCAGTGATATCTATCGTGTACGGCGCCTCGGTAGCGTTCGCACAGACGGACGTCAAGAAGCTCATCGCGTACTCGTCCGTGTCGCACATGGGCTTCGTGATGCTCGGCATCGCGTCGGGCACAGCCGCCGGTCTCGACGGCGCGGTGGCTGTCATGGTCAGCCATGGACTGGTGACCGGCCTGCTGTTCCTCATGGTGGGCATGGTCTACGAGCGCACGCACACCCGGCAGATCGCGGAGCTGTCCGGCCTGTCCAGCCAGGTCCCGGCGATCGGTGGGATCCTCGCATTCGCTTCGTTCGCGTCGCTGGGGCTGCCGGGACTGTCCGGGTTCGTCGGCGAGTTCCTGAGCCTGCTGGGGTCGTGGCAGAGCACGCTCGTCCCGCACTGGATGACGGTGGTGGCGGCCGTCGGCGTGATGCTGGCCGCGGCGTACATGCTGTGGATGGTGCAGCGGGTCGTGCTTGGCGAAGCGTCGGAGGCGGTGTCGCGCATCAGCGACATCACGGCGCGGGAAGTGGCCTACGTACTTCCGCTCATAGGGCTGACCGTGCTGGTCGGCGTGTACTGGAACAGTCTGCTGCGCTTCGTCGACCCCGCGGTGCAGGGCATCGTGACGATCCTGGCCAGGGTCGTGTAGCGTGCGCTCCTATCTGCTCATAGCTCCCGAGCTCGTGATGCTCGCCTCGGCCCTCCTCGCCATGTTCGCCGATGTGCTGCCTGTGCGCGGACGGCGGGTCGCGGCCTGGATCGGCGCCGCAGGAGCCGCGGCGGCACTGGTGATCGCACTGGCCGTCGGTCCGGGCTCGGTGACGCTGTTCGGCAGTATGCTGAGGTTCGACAGCCTGGCGGTGTTCGCGCGGGCGGCGACTGCGGGGCTGACCTCGGTGTACCTGCTGTGGCTCGCCGGCAACGGCGCCTCGGTGGGGCGCACGCGCGAGGCGACCACCCTGGCACTGCTGGCCGCAATGGGCGCGATGCTCATGTCCGGCGCGCGGGACCTGGTGCTGCTGTTCCTCACGATGGAGGCGGCGACCATGCCGGCCTACGTCCTGATCGGCTTCGATCGCGGTGACGAGCGCGGACTCGAAGGGGCGCTGAAGTACTTCCTTCTGTCGATGGTCACGAGCCTGGTGATGCTCTACGGCATGGCGTTCCTGTTCGGCATGTCGGGCACCACCTCGCTCGACGGCCTGCGCGTCACAGCGTTCGGCTCGCTGGGACTCATCGCGGCGGTGCTCACCATCGTCGGCCTGCTCGCCAAGTTGGCGGCGGCGCCGTTCCACTACTGGTCTCCCGACGCCTATGCCGGCGCCCCGGCGTTCTCCGTGGCGTTCGTCTCCTCGGTCCCCAAGATCGCCGGGGTCGTCGCGCTCGTTCGCGTGGTCGGTGTGCTCGGTCCGCAGGTCCGCGGCCTGACCGACGTGATGCTGACTGTCGCGGTGGCTTCGATGGTGATCGGCAACTTCGCCGCTTTCGGTCAGAAGGACGTCCGGCGTCTCATGGCGTATTCGGGCGTGGCGCACGTGGGATACCTCCTGCTGGCGCTTGCTGGGGGCACGGAGGCCGGCTCCATCGGCGCCGTGCTGTACGCGGTCGCGTACGCGGTACCCTCGATGGCGATCATGTTCGTGGTCGCCGAGGAAGGTCCCACGCTCGACGACATGGACGGACTGCTGTCGCGGCGGCCTCTCGCCGCATGGGCGATGCTCGTGTTCCTGCTCTCGCTCGTGGGCGTGCCGCCACTCGCCGGGTTCTTCGGGAAGCTGTACATGTTCAGCGCCGCGCTCGACGCCGGGCTCGTGTGGCCTGTGGTGCTTGCGTTCGCGTTCAGCGCGGTGTCGGCCGGCTACTACTTCGGGATCGTGCGCTCGGCGTTCCTCGGGCAGCGGCCACGGGCGGTGCGGGTCCGGAGCACCCGGAACCGCGCGGCCGACGTCGCGATCGCGATCTGCCTCCTCGCGACGGTCCTGCTCGGGCTGCTCGCAGGGCCGATGCTGTCGGTGCTGGGATACGCGCTGCGGTAGCCGCCCCGCGATCGACTCCGGCCGGGTGCCGGCGTGGAGCGTCCGTGGTCGCTCCGTGGAGATGCTGTGGCGATGCCACAATTGGCGCTCGAGCCGCTGTATACCTAGTCCTGGAAGGTCTCCATAGCGTTCCCGAGCAGCACGAGAGGTGGACATCGATGTCCGACACTTCCTTCTCAACCGACCCCGCACACCCTGCGGTGGCCTCCGACGCCGGGTATGCATCGCCGGCGCAGCCGCCTTCAGACACGTACCTGCCTCCGTCGCTCCCCGAGACCCCGGCGGTCGCGGCCTCGATCCGGCCGGAGCCCGTGCCCGCGCGCGGCCCGGGGCGGGTCAAGATCTTCTTCGCCGCGCTGTTGGGCGCGGTGGTGGGAGCCGGCCTCGTCACCGCCGCGCTCTACCTGGTGCCGCCGGCCGTGCTGCGAGGTTCGACCCCGGCCGCTCCGGCGACGACCGTCGCGGTGACGTCCGCGGTCCAGACCACCTCGGTGAGCTCACAGTCGATAGAGTCCGCGGCGACCAAGGTGCTGCCGTCGGTCGTCAACGTCTCAGTCAGGCAGACCGTCGCCGGACCGTTCGGCTCCGCGGTCCAGGAGGGCCAGGGCAGCGGGGTCGTCCTGCGCGCCGACGGCTACATCCTCACCAACAACCACGTTGTTGACGGCGCGGATTCGATCACCGTGCGCATCGGCACCGACGTGGTCGCCGCGAAGGTCGTCGGGACGGACCCGACCACCGACCTCGCGGTCATCAAAGTCGAGCGCACCGGGATGACGCCGGCGACGATCGGCTCGTCCGCCGGACTGAAGGTGGGGCAGGAGATCATCGCCGTCGGCAGCCCGTTCGGTCTGGACAAGACGGTGACCGCCGGCATCGTCTCGGCGCTCAACCGGTCGAACTTCGATACGAGCACCGGCAGCATCACCGCCTACACCAACCTCATCCAGTCCGACGCCGCGATCAATCCCGGCAACTCCGGTGGAGCGCTCGCCGACCTCGATGGCCGGGTGATCGGCATCAACGCGCTCATCGAGTCCCCGTCAGGTTCCGTCGGCGCCGCCCAGTCCGCGGGCATCGGTTTCGCCATCCCGATCGACTTCGCCAAAGACGTGGCCGACCAGCTCATCGCGAAGAAGACCGTCGAGCACGCCTACATGGGGATCGGGTCGGTCACGGTCGACGCCTCGAGCGGCCAGCAGCTCTCGCTCGGCGTGACGTCCGGCGCGCTCGTGCAGAGTGTCCAGAAGAACAGTCCCGCCGACAAGGCGGGCCTCAAGACGAGTGACGTCATCATCAAGATCGGCGCCACCGACATCACGACCGTCGGCGACGTGTTCACGGCGATCCGCTCGCACAAGGTCGGCGACACGGTCGATGTGATCGTGATGCGCGGCAAGGCGAAGATGACCCTGTCCGTGACCCTTGCATCCGACGCGCCGAAGAAGTGAAGCTACGGCTGGTCGCCGTCGGGAAGCTCAAGGAGCCGCACTGGCGAGACGCATGCGACGAGTACCTGAAGCGCATGCGTCCGTATGCCGACTTCGAGGTCGTCGAGGTCGGTGACCGCGACATAGGCCGCGACCGCGCTCGTGCCATGGCCGAGGAGGGCGCCGATATCCTTCGCGCGCTGCCGGTCCGGGCCCACGTGGTCGCGCTCGAGCTCGGGGGCCGGCAGCTGTCATCCGAGGGCCTGTCCGCGTGGTTCTCGCAGCGCATGCTCGATGGGGGCAGCGACATCGCGTTCGTGATCGGCGGCAGCGCCGGTCTGGCTCCCGAGGTGCTGGCCCGTGCCGATGAGCGCCTCTCGCTCGGGCCCATGACCCTGCCGCACCAGCTCGCGCGTGTGGTCCTGCTCGAGCAGGTCTACCGCGCGTTCCGCATCATGCGCGGGGAGCCGTACCACCTGTAGGCATCCGGCGTCCGCATACTTCGGACGGGTACACACTTCCCGGGGGGTGAGGGGCGCGTGCGGAAGGTGCGCCCGTCGCCCTCCGGGCGCGCGGCGGGCTCCTGCTACCATGGTCCGCGTCCTGTGCACCAACCACTCGATCCCGCTTCCGAAAGGACCGCCGCACATGAAGGTCGTCGCATTCAACGGGTCCGCCCGCAAGGACGGCAACACTGCCGACCTGCTCAAGCGTGTTATGGCCGGACTCGAAACCGAAGGCATCGAAGTCGAACTCATCCAGCTCGCCGGAAAGAAGGCGCAGGGCTGCACGGCATGCAACAAGTGCCGCGAGTTCAAGGACCGCCAGTGTCACGGCAGAGACGACTTCATCAACGAGTGCATCACCAAGATGGACGAGGCCGACGGTATCCTGATCGGCTCTCCGGTCTACTACGCGGACATCACGTCGGAGGCCAAGGCGCTCATCGACCGGTCAGGATACGTGTCGGGTGCCAACGGCGGCATGCTCAAGCGCAAGGTCGGCGCCGCTGTGGTGGCCGTGCGCCGCGCGGGCGGGATCCACGCCTTCGACTCGATCAACCACCTGTTCTTCATCTCGCAGATGATCGTGCCGGGCTCCTCGTACTGGAACATCGGATACGGCCGCGAGAAGGGCGAGGTGCTCGCCGACGAAGAGGGCCTCCGCACCATGGACGATCTCGCCATCAACATGGCGTGGCTGATGAAGAAGATCGCCGACTAGAGGGAGCGCGAAGACGATGGCCATCGCACCTGGAAGCAGCACCGTCGGGTTCATCGGCACCGGCGTCATGGGCCGCAGCATGGCGGGGCACTTGCTCGACGCCGGCTACGATCTTGTCGCCTTCACCCGCACCAAGGCCAAGGCGGACGACCTTGTCGCGCGCGGCGCCCGCTGGGCCGGTACGGTGGCCGAACTCGCGGCCGCGAGCGACGTCGTGATCACCATGGTCGGCTACCCGACCGATGTCGAGGAGGTCTACCTGGGCGGAGGCGGCCTGATCGAGAACGCGCGGCCGGGAGCGCTGCTCATCGACATGACGACCTCCACGCCCGCTCTCGCCGTGCGCATCGACGAGGAGGCGCTCGCGAGCGGCGTGCGTGCCTTGGACGCTCCCGTCTCCGGCGGCGACATCGGCGCGCGCGAGGCGCGTCTGACAATCATGGTGGGCGGCGATGCTGACACATTCGCGGAGGCCGAGCCGCTCCTTCGCGTGATGGGTCCGAACGTCGTGCACCAGGGTGGCGCCGGGGCAGGCCAGCACACCAAGATGAGCAACCAGATCGCGATCGCGGGCACGATGATCGGCGTGTGCGAGGCGATGGCCTACGCGCAAGCCGCCGGTCTCGACGCTGAACAGGTCCTCAAGAGCATCGGGGCGGGCTCCGCAGGCAGCTGGACGCTCACCAACCTCGCACCGCGCATGCTCGCGGGCGACTTCGAGCCCGGCTTCTACGTGAAACACTTCATCAAGGACATGCGCATCGCTCTGACCTCGGCCCGGGAGATGAAGATGTCGACGCCGGGTCTGGAGCTCGTGCTGGCGCAGTACGAGCGACTTGCGGAGAACCTCGAGGGCTCCGACCAGGGCACGCAGGCGCTGTTCCGGCTGTACTCGGAGTAAGACCACTCGCTGTCGTGTGGCGGGGCCGCGGCGCATTCGCGCCGCG
>JANYJF010000007.1 GCA_025361885.1 Coriobacteriia bacterium | reverse complement strand
AGCGCCAGCGGCGCTCCACCCCCGTTTACGCTATCGTGCTGAGGATGCAGCCCTCCACCCCCGTCAACAAGCGCTGGCGCTTGGCGCAGGCCGATCCCGAACTCGTGCGCACCGTCGCATCGCGTTCGGGCGTGTCGTCGGTCGTGGCGCGGATCCTGGTGGCGCGAGGGATCATCGAGCCGGAAGAGGTCGTCCGCTTCCTGACGCCGGATCTTGCGCGCGACTGGCGCAGTCCCGAGGACATACCCGGCATGACCGAGGCCGCGGACGCGGTTGCGGCCGCCGTGCGGGGCCGTCGCCGGATCCTGGTGTTCGGGGACTTCGATGTCGACGGACTGACCGCGGCCGCGGTCGCGACACGCGGCTTGCGGGCGCTGGGCGCCGAGATCTCGGCGATGGTCCCCCATCGCGTGAAGGACGGGTACGGGCTGACGCCTTCCACTGTGGCCCGGGTGATCGCGGCGGCTCCCGACCTGGTGGTCACGGTGGACTGCGGGATCTCGTCCGCGGTCGAGGTCGCCATGCTCATCGACGCGGGTGTGCACGTGGTGGTGACCGACCACCACGAGCCGGGCGAGGGCGTGCCGCAGGGCGTGCCGGTCGCGGACCCCAAGCTGGCAGGAGCGGGTGAAGGGTTCTCGGGACTGGCGGGCGCGGGAGTCGCGCTCAAGCTGGTGGCGGCGGTCGGCGCCAGGCTCGGCGACGCGGACGCATGGCTGGGACTCGTCGACCTCGCGGCCCTGGGCACGATCGCGGACATCGTTCCGCTCCTCGACGAGAACCGGTCACTGGTCGCGCACGGTCTTGCGGTCATAGCGGCCGAACCGCGCCCGTGCCTTGCCGCGCTGGCGCACGTCGCCGGTATCCCCGAGGGCGATGTGACCGCCGACAAAGTCGCTTTCGGCATGTCGCCGCGCATCAACGCTGCGGGCAGGATGAGCGATCCGGCCGAGGCACTCGAGTTGCTGCTGACCGACGACCCCGGGCGGGCCCTGGTGCTCGCCCGCGCCCTCGACGACCACAACCGGGCCCGGCAGGCGGTGGAGGCGGAGCTGTTCGAGGCCGCCTCGGCGGCTGCCGCCGCGCGGTTCGCGCCGGGTCTTCGTGCGCTCGTGTTGTCGGGAGAGGGCTGGCACGAGGGGGTCAAGGGCATCGTCGCGTCCCGGCTGGTCGGGGCGTTCGGAGTGCCGGTCATGATGTTCTCGATCGCCGACGGCGTGGCGCGCGGGTCGGGCCGCTCGGTGGGCGACGTGGACCTCCATGCCGCGTTGACCACGCTGGCGGACATGCTGACGCGGTTCGGCGGTCACGCCGCCGCGGTCGGCGCCACCCTGCCCGCGGCCGACCTGCCGCGCTTCGAGGAGCGCCTGCTCGCCGCGCTCGCATCCGAGCCGGCGGAGTCGTTCGTTCCGCGACTCACGATCGACGACAAGGTGGAGCTGGCCGACGTCGATGTGGAGCTGGTGGCCGAACTCGCGGCTCTCGAGCCGTTCGGAGCGTCGAATCCGCGGCCGCTGCTGGCCGCTCGCGGCGTGTTCATGAACGGCCGCCAGAGGGTCGGGCGCGAAGCCAACCACCTGCGATTCACCGCATACGACGGGGTCGCGTCCGTCCCGGCGATAGCGTTCCGCGCGAGCGACATCGAGATGTTGAGCGCCCACGATACGGCTGTCGATCTCGCGTTCCAAGTGGAGGCGGACGAATGGCGCGGGGTGGCTCGGGTTCAGATGCTCGTCCGCGATTTCGCGATCCGTCGGGCGGATCCGGCCGGAGGCGCGGCGGCGCTCGTCGAGAGTCTGTTCGCCGATGCCGAGCGGATCCTCGCGCGTGGCGAGTACGAGGGCATCGCCGACACGGAGTCGTTCCACACGAAGCTGGCGGGGGTCACGTTCGAGGGCCGTCAGGAAGTGGCGGCCCGGCTCGAGCCGGGAACGTTGCTCAGACTGGAGCGTCAGCCACTGAACGCGCACGACCCTAACGCCATCGCCCTGTTCGACCCGGTGGGCGACCACGCCGGGTTCTTCAACAAGCGGCTGGCGGCGGCTCTGGCACCAGTCATCGACGATGGTGCCGACTACGAGGTCGTGGTGACCGAGGTGACCGGGGGCGGGGACGCCGGCGCGTCGCTCGGGGTCAACGTGCTCGTGGCTCGGCGCGGCCCGGATGTGGAGGGCGATAGGGATGCGGTCGCGGCAGCACAACGGAGGCGCGCGGAGCTCGCGGCGCTGCCGCCCGCGGAGCTGGACGTGGCGCTCGTCGAGCACTTCATCGGCGCGCACGAGCCGCATGCGGCGCAGTGGGAGTCGCTCGAGCATCTGGCCGCGGGTCGCGGATGCCTGACCGTGATGGCCACGGGGCGTGGGAAGTCGCTCATCTTCCACATACACGCGGTGCGCGAGGCGCTGCGGGGACGCGCGAGCGTCTTCGTGTACCCACTGCGCGCACTCGTCGCGGACCAGTCATACCATCTGTCGGACTCCCTCGCCCGGATCGGCCTCACGGTTCGCCTCGTCACAGGGGAAACGGCTCCGGGAGGACGTGACGAGGCGTTCCGGGCGCTGGCGGCCGGCGAGCTCGACGTCGTGCTCACCACGCCCGAGTTCCTGGACCGGCACGCCGCGAGGTTCGCCGAGGGCGGCCGGGTAGGATTCCTGGTGGTCGACGAGGCGCACCATGTCGGCCTGTCCCGGGCCAACCACCGGCCGGCGTACTCCCGGCTCGGCGAAGCGATGGAGACGCTCGGCCGGCCGGTCGTGCTCGCCGTGACAGCGACGGCCTCCGATGAGGTCGCAGCGGCCGTGACGGCCTCGCTCGGGATCTCCGAGGTCGTGCTCGACCCGACCGTCCGCGACAACTTGCGGCTCGCCGACGAGCGGGGCTGCACCGACAAGCCGAGGTACCTGTCGCGTATCGCGGCGCGCGGCGAGAAGCTGATCGTCTACGTCAACAGCCGGGAGCAGTCGGTGAAGGTGGCGCAGCACATCAGAGCGTCGTCGCCTGAGCTGCGATATCGGACCGCCTTCTACAACGGCGGAATGGCGCGCGCCGCCAGGCACGCGGTGGAGACCGCGCTTCGCGAGGACGAGCTGTCGGTGGTCGTGGCCACGAGCGCGTTCGGCGAGGGAGTCAACATCCCCGACGTCCGCCATGTCGCGCTGTTCCACATGCCGTTCAACGACACGGAGTTCAACCAGATGTGCGGCCGCTCGGGTCGCGACGGCGATCCGGCCACCATCCACGTGCTGTTCGGACCGCGTGACAGCCGACTGAACAGCATGATCCTGGAGTCGGTGGCACCCGACGCCGACGACCTGCGTCATCTCTATGCGGCTCTTCGCGATCTGCAGGCTGACACCGGCGACGATGCGTTCGAGATCACGAACGCCGAGTTGGCCGAGCGCGTGCGCAAGCGTCGGCCTCGCAGTGGACTGAACGAGAAGGGGGTCTCGGCCGGGCTGGGCGTGTTCCGCGAGCTCGGTTTCGTGACTGGCGAGGGGGCGGGCGGCTACCGTCGACTTCGCATGCTTCCCGCGCCAGCGGGCAAGGTGGAGCTGGCCTCCTCGGTGCGCTATGCGGAAGGCGTGGAAGAGGTCGCGGAGTTCGGCGCGTTCCGTGATTGGGTGCTGTCCGCGCCTGCCGCCGCGCTCCTTGAGCGTCTCAACCGCCCGATCCTGCCCTCGGCTCGTACTGCTCCCGGTCATGACGAAGTGGGGTAATACTGCAGGTCCCGCCGCATACGGTCGACGTATACTGTGAAGTCCGGTCGACCCGGACCTGTTCGTGCTGCTCGACGACGGCCGTCAGGGAATGGCGCCGGTCCAGACGAGGGGAAGAGGACCGCAGCAGGTGATGGTGCGGACGGTGCGAACCAGGCACGCCGTGAGGGGTGTGGCGGCGAAGATGGCCCAGGTCATCCTGGCCGTCGTCTTGGCGTTCGTCAGCGCGCCGGGCCTGAGTGCCGACGTCGCCTACGCCGCGGGGCCCAATGCGGTCATCACGCCTGTCGGCTACAACACGAACCTCGTGACGCGCGGAGACGACACGTCGAGCCTCGTGGTCGGCCTGCCGTTCGCCATGAACTGGGGCGGCACCAGTTACACGCAGATCTACCTGAACATGAACGGCAACTGCACCTTCGGCAACACGTTCCCCGACTACACGCCCACCACGGCCCTCGACAAGCTGAAGCAGGACATCATGGCCCCGTTCTGGGCCGACGTGGACACCCGGAACCCGTTGAGCGGTCAGATGACGTACAGCGACACCGCGAACCCGCCGGTGGTCAATGGGCGCGAGGCGTTCATCGTCAATTGGGTCGACGTCGGCTACTACAACACCAAGGCCGACAAGCTCAACTCCTTCCAGCTCGTCCTCGTGGACCGATCGGACACAGGGGCCGGGAACTTCGACTTCTACTTCAACTACGACAAGGTCCAGTGGGATGTCGGCGACTCATCGGGGACCCAAAGAGCCCGCGTCGGCTGGGGTCGCGCGAACCGCACGGGCTTCGAGCTGCCCGGGTCGGGCTCGACCGGCGCGAGCACGCTGCTCGACACGTCGGCAGCGGGGACCTCGCTGATCCAGAACTCGCTGAACTCAGCCAACCAACTCGGACGCTACTGCTGGCAGGTGCGCGCCGGCCTCCAGCCCAACAGCCCGCCGGAGATCGTGTGGACCAACCCGGTGCTCGAGGGCAACACCGCGAACGGCTACACGGGATACGGCACGGATCCTCCGGCACCTACGGCCACCGATCCCGAAGGCGGCACAGTCACGCTCACCCACGTTCCAGCGACGCTGCCCGCGGTGCTGCCGCTCGGAAGCACGAGCGTCGCGTGGACGGCGACCGACCGCGGCTATCCGATACCCACGCTCGGGAACGTCGCGTCCACGGCGATCACGCAGACGATCACGGTCGTCGACACCACCGCGCCCACGCTGCCGGTCCTCAGCAGTCCGACGCACGTGGCCAACGTCTGGTCGACGGCGTCCATGGCCCGGGTCGACTGGACGACCTCGACCGACGTGTGCAGCGGGCTCGCGGGCTACTCGTACTCGTGGAGCCCGAACGCGGCGGCTGCACCGGATTCGGTCGTCGATACCGCGACCACCACCTACACGACGGCGCTCGCTGACGGCACCTGGTACTTCAACATCCGCGCGCGGGACAAGTCCGGCAACTGGACCGCCACTCAAAGCTTCGGCCCGGTGAAGATCGACGCCCAGGCGCCCGTCACGACCTCCAACGCACCGGCGACGTGGCAGACGGCATCGCCGGTGAATGTCACACTGACGCCCACCGACGCCGCCAGCGGGGTCGCGTACACGCGCTACCGGGTCGACGCCGGCGCGAATACCACGTACACGGCCCCGTTCGCCGTCTCGGGTGACGGCACGCACACGGTGACCTTCTGGTCCGCCGACAACTCCAACAACATAGAGACCGCCAAGGTCGCGACCGTGCGCATCGACACGGGAGCACCCACCACACCTGGCGGCGTCGCGGCGAGCGCGATCTCGACGGTGAGCGTGGAGGCATCGTGGACGGCGTCCACCGACGCGATCTCCGGCCTCGCCAACTACGGCGTCTTCCGCGACGGTGTACTGATCACCACCACGAACTCGCTCACGTTCAGCGACTTCGGACTGACGCCCGGGCAGACGTACACCTACCGGATAGTCGCGTACGACCTGGCGGGCAACGCGTCGGCGGCCGGCGGGCCCGTCACTGTGACCATGCCCGTCGCCACGATCTGGATGAACGTCTCGACCGCGAACGTGAATTTCGGCGGAGTCACCCCCGCGCTTCCCGTGACGGTGACCGGCGCCACCACCGTGTCGGTCAACGGGGTGGGCGCCTTCGCGTACGATCTCACCGTGGCCGCACCAGACTTCTCCAACGTCTCGACCGCGGCGGCGCAGCCCTTCATGCCCATCGGATCCCTGGGCTTCGTGACCAAAGGCTACGTGTCCGCGGCGCAGCGGACGTTCACCAACGCCGCCATCACGGTGGACACGTCCAACGGCAGCAAGTTCGTCTGGAAGCACGACTACGTCTTCGACTTCGTCATGGCCGCGCCGTGGACCACCGATCCCGGGACGTACCAGACGACCATCGTCTACACCGCGGTGGCGCACTGAGCCCGTCGTCTTTGCGGCACGCTCCCACCGCTGGCGGGCGCGCGTGCGGTAGAATCCCCGTACCTAGTCTCGGAGGCGCGAGGACGTGACGTGTTCCATCGATGAGATAGTGGCGATCGTCGGCCGGTCCAACCCAGGCTCCGACACGTCCATGCTCCACGAGGCATACGACTTCGCCGCGAAGGCGCACGAAGGCCAGATGCGCCTGTCGGGCGAGCCCTTCCTGGTTCACCCCGTCGAAGTGGCGGGGATCCTCGCCGATCTCCATCTCGACCCCGCCACCGTCACCGCCGGACTCCTCCACGACGTCGTCGAGGACAGCCACGTATCGCTCAAGGAGATCCGCGAGCGGTTCGGTGAAGAGGTCGCCGCCCTGGTCGACGGGGTGACCAAGCTCGGCAAGATCAAGCTCGATTCCATGGCCGAGCAGCAGTCCCAGAACATGCGCAAGATGCTCCTGGCCATGGCCAAGGACATCCGGGTCATCCTCATCAAGCTCGCGGACCGCCTCCACAACATGCGGACTCTGGACTTCCTGCCTGCCGAGAAGCAGCGCGAGAAGGCCATCGAGACGATGGAGATCTACGCGCCGCTCGCGCACCGTCTGGGAATCTCCAGCATCAAGTGGGAGCTCGAGGACCTCGCGATGTCCTATCTCGATCCGCGGAAGTACGAGCAGATCCGCAAGATGGTCGCGGAAAGCCGTGACGCGCGCCAGAAGTACCTCGAGACCGTGATCGGCACGCTCACGGAAGAGCTGGCGGCTGTCGGAGTGTCGGCGGACATCACGGGCCGGCCGAAGCACTTTTACAGCATCTACCAGAAGATGTCCCAGAAGGGGAAGGACTTCAACGAGATCTACGACCTCATCGCGCTTCGGGTGATCGTTGACTCGGTGAAGGACTGCTACGGGGCGCTCGGCACCGTCCACTCGATCTGGAAGCCGATGCCCGGGCGCTTCAAGGACTACGTGGCGATGCCCAAGTTCAACATGTACCAGTCGCTGCACACCACGGTGATCGGGCCGGCGGGACGCCCGCTGGAGATCCAGATCCGTACGGAGGAGATGCACCGCACGGCGGAGTACGGCATCGCGGCCCACTGGCGCTACAAGGAAGGCGGTCACTCTGACGAGTCGTTCGAGGAGAGACTGGCCTGGCTGAGGCAGATGCTGGAGTGGCAGACGGAGCTGAAGGACCCCCGCGAGTTCATGGAAGCCCTGAAGATCGACCTGTTCGAAGACGAGGTCTTCGTCTTCACCCCCAAGGGCGACGTGGTATCGCTCCGCAAGGGCTCCACGCCCATCGATTTCGCGTATGCGATCCACACCGAGGTCGGCAACAGGTGCGTCGGAGCCAAGGTCAACGGCGCGATCGTGCCGCTCAACCACGAGCTGCAGATGGGCGACCGGGTCGACATCCTGACGTCCAAGACGGGTGCCCCGTCGCGCGATTGGCTGGCCATCGTCAAGACGTCGTCAGCGCGCAGCAAGATCCGGACGCACTTCTCCAAGGTCACCCGCGAGGACGATCTGAGCCGCGGCAAGGACGAGCTCCAGAAGATCGTGCGCAAGCATGGGCTGTCCATCGGCTCGTCGGTGGGCGCGAGGGCGCTCAGGTCCATCGCGGAGGAGATGAACTTCACCGCGTCCGAGGACCTGCTCGCCGCGATAGGAGCGGGTAAGGTCTCGGCCAAGATGGTCGTCGGCCGGCTCATCAAGCTGCTCTCAGTCACGCCGGAAGGCGCGAAGACGGCGGAGCCCGAGCCTGTCGGGCTGCTGCCGACGATGCCGATGATGCCGCCGCGCTCCGCGCGTCGCAAGTCGCAGACCGGCGTGCGGGTCAAGGGCGTCGACGACCTGCTGGTGCGTCTGGCGCATTGCTGCAACCCGGTTCCGGGCGATCCCATCGTCGGCTTCGTGACCCGGGGGCGCGGCGTGTCTGTGCACCGCGCCGACTGCCCCAACGCGCGCGACCTGCTCAAGACTCCCGAGCGCATCATCGAGGTGGAGTGGGACGCCGCGACCTCCACCACCTACCAAGTCGAGATCGTGATCGAGGCGCGCGACCGGACGCGGCTGCTGCATGAGATCACGGCTGTGCTCGCCGAGGCGGGCGTCAACGTCCTGTCCGCGAACGTCGCGATCGACCGGCAAGGCATCGCGCAGATGCGCTTCCTGTTCGAACTGGGGAACATGGAGCAGCTCAATCCCGTGTTGGTCCGGGTGCGCGCCATCGACGGCGTGTTCGACGCTCAGCGGATGATGCCGGTCGCCTCCGGTTCCAGGCGACGAGGCTCGAAGCAGTGATAGCTGAGCGGCTGGTTCTGGGCGAACTCGACACGAACTGCTGGCTGGCCTCCGACGGTGAAGGTGGGCCGCTGCTCGTCATCGATCCAGGCGGAGATGCGGATCAGCTGATCACAGCGATAGCCGAGCGACGGGTCGCCGCCGTGCTCCTGACGCACGGACACTTCGATCATCTCGGCGCCGCGCGGGACGTGCTCGCCGCGACCGGCGCTCCACTGCTCGTTCACGAGGCCGATGCCGATGCGATCCTGACATCCGAAGGCGCCGGTGGCGCGTTGTTCGGCTTCGATGCGACGGCCCCCGCAGCCGACCGCCTGCTCCACGACGGTGACGACGTCCAGGCCGGTGCTCTGCGCCTGGTGGTCCTGCACACGCCGGGTCACACACCTGGCTCGATCTGCCTGTACGCAGCCCGAGACGGCGAGCTGTTCTGCGGCGACACCCTGTTCTCGGGCTCGGTGGGACGGACCGACTTCGCGGGAGGCGATCCGCGGGCGATGCGCGACTCCATCGCGCGGCTGGCGATGCTGCCGGGCGAGACCCGCGCGCACCCGGGACACGGCCCGGACACGACCATGGCCCGGGAGCAGCGCGTCAACCCGTTCTTCCCGAGAGCGTAGAGGAGATTCCGATGTCATCGAGCACGCGGGACCTTCTGCTCGTTGCCGTGGGTTCCTTGGCGGCGGGAGTGGCCGCCGTGGCGGCCGGCATCTGGCTTGGACGGGCGGTGGTCTGACGTGGACCCGTCACCGGCGCCCAAGGCCGCCGACGCCTCGTCCGCCGATCCCGTGGTCCGCGCGCTGTTCGACGACATCATCGGGTTGGTGGAGCTCGGGCCCGCCGGTGACCCCGCCCGCTTCGACGACATGGCGTTGCGGGTCTTCG
>JANYJF010000056.1 GCA_025361885.1 Coriobacteriia bacterium | reverse complement strand
GGCACGTACACCGAAGTCGGCGGAACGTTCACCTGCCCGAACGCGGGCGCACTGGGCCACACGTACTAGGAGCCACACTCCTCGACTCGAGGGGGGCCGGCGGGAGACCGCCGGCCCCCCTTCGCCGCGTCTGGCACTCCGAGAGCGGCGGCGCGTGGGTGGTCGATATAGCCTGCGTCTCCGGGCGCCGGGGCTGCGACATTTGCATTCCGTCGCGTATCGGGTTTCAATGTTCGCGGGGGTGCAGAGTCCGCCGGAACCTGCCGATACATGACTGTGGTTGATTGGCAGCTTCAATCAGTGGTGTGCTATGCTCCGCGCAGGAGCACTCGTAGCAGTAGAAGAAGCCTAGTCGCAGCAGTGGTAGAGGGAGGACTCCGTTGGGCCCGTCCTTCGGCTCCAATACGATGAGCGTCGGTCTGGATATCGGGACCGATCACATCCGCGTCGCGCAGGTCGTCCCGCGCGGCTCTTCTTTCGCTCTCACCGGCTACGGCATGATCGGCATCCCCATGGGGGCCGTCGCCGAGGGTGAGATCGTGGACACTGATGCTGTGGCAACTGCGATCCGCGAGTTGTGGCGACGCTCCGGCATCAAGACCAAGAACGTCGTCATCGGCGTGAGCAATCAGAAGGTCGTCGTCCGCCTGATCGACATGCAGTACATGGAGCGCGCGGAACTCGCGGGTGCGATCCAGTATCAGGCGCAGGACTACATACCGATCCCGGTCGAGGACGCCATTCTCGACTTCCAGGTGATCGGCGACTACATGACTTCATCCGACGAGCACATGATGGAAGTCCTGCTCGTCGCCGCGCAGCGCGACATGATCGGTTCGAGCGTCGCCGCGGTCGAGGCAGCCGGTCTGAAGTTGCAGCAGATCGACGTGACCACGTTCGCCATCGTCCGCGGACTGCTGGGCGTGACGCCCAGCGTCCTGCCCGACGAGTCGGCCGAGGGCGAGGCCATCGGCGTCATACACATCACTTCGGGCATCACTAACATCGCGGTCGTCGAGAAGGGCGTGCCGCGCTTCACCCGTGTCTCTTCGCTGGCCGGCAACGAATTCACGCAGGCCATAGCCAACGTGTTGAACCTCACCTTCGACGAGGCAGAGGATCTCAAGATCCAGGTCGGCCTGCCTGACGTCGAGCAGCACATCGCGCCGGAAGTCCCCGGGGTCGACCCGCAGCGGGCCCAGATGGCACAGGACGCCCTCGAGCGCGAAGTGAGCAAGTTCATCGCCGAGGTGCGGCGCTCCTTGGACTACTACCTCACCCAGGCGACGCAGGTCAGGACCATCCGCAAGATACTGCTGACCGGTAGCGGCGCACAGCTCCGGAATCTGGCCGGCTACTTGGAGAAGGGTCTGCAGGCCGAGGTCGTCCTGGCGGATCCGCTGGCGCAAGTACAGGTGGCCGCCGGGATCCAGCAGATGGTGACCGAAGACCGCATGGGCTGTTGTGCGGCGATCGGGCTGGCGCTCGGGAGCGTGGCAGAATGACGAGGATAAACCTCCTCCCCCCGGAGATAACCCAGAAGCGCAAGGACGAGGGCCGGTGGACGTGGGTCATCGGGGCGATCGTCGCCGTGTTCGTCGTCGTCGCCGTGGTCTACCTCGCGATGCTGATCCAGGTAATCACCAAGGAGGCCGAGGTGGCCGCGGTACAGCAGCAGGCCGACTCGCTCTCAGGCCAGGTTCAGCGCTTCTCGATATTCCAGACCAAGCAGGAAGACATGCTCAGGCGGCAGTCCGTGGTGAAGGCGGCACTCGTCGGGCGCATCGACTGGGGCGAGGTCCTCTACGAGACGTCGCTGATCATGCCCGCGGACATGTTCCTGACCCGGTTCGCTGGGGAAGGCGCCGACACCAGCGCGACGCCGAGCGCCACGTTCGAGGGCCAGTCCGCGAACATCATCGACATCGGCACGAACAGCGGATACGACTCGGTCGCCAAGCTGCTCGTTCGGCTCACCGATCTGCCCGATGTGAACAACGTGTGGCTGACCAGCGCAGACAAGCAGCAACCGACAGCCACAACGACGCCCGGACAGACCGCCGTGCCGACGGGCGATTCCTTCATCAAGTGGGCGATCACCGCGAAGGTGACGCCGCTCAGACCTGCGTCTTCGACCGTCAGCCCGAGTCCGATCACCCCACAGCCGTGATGCGGCGCCGATACATCGAGGCATCCACGCGATGAAACTGACTGCCACACAACTCATGATCGCCGCGGGCGTCCTTGCCGGGATCGTCGTTGTCGCGGCGGTGCTGCTGCTGGTCGTTCCGCAGTTCCAGACGCTCACAGAGCTTGACGGGCGCAAGGTGGCGGCCGAGCAGTCGATGTCGCAGACGAAGGCGACGCTGACACAGCTCGAGCAGGTCAAGCGTGGCGCCGCGGAGACCCAGGCGCAGCTCATAAAGATATCCAACCAGGTCCCGGACTCCCCGGAGCTCCCGACTCTGGTCATCGAGCTTCAGAACGCGGCGGACTCGGCCGGGCTGAACTTCCAGAGCATCAAACCGGTCGCGCCAACCCCGCCTTCGTCGCTGGGATTCAGCGCCGCAGCTGTCACGGTGAAGCTGCAAGGCCGATGGGCGGACATCCTCGACTTCCTTCGACGCACGCAACGCATGACGCGCTCCGTCCGATTGGTATCGGTCGAGGTGGTGCCGGCGACTACGACCGGCTCGACCGTAACGACGCCGACTCCGGACACGCCCGTCGATCTGACCGCCAACGTTGTGCTGAAGGTCTACGTCATGGCCCCGACATCGGCCGGAGCGTCCTCTGCGGCGCCGGCCGGCACGACCTCACCATAGGCGACCAGGGTCTCCCTATCCGACGCAGCACACATCACACTCGATAAGGAGCAGGCAGTGTCCGACGATACGGGCATCCATAGCGAAGCACCCGAGCAGCCGGTCACTCAGGCGGCTCCGAGCGGCGGGATCAAGGGATTCCTGTCCACCACGGTGGGCAAGGTGGTAGTCGGCTGCCTGGCGGCCGGCATCCTGCTCGCCATCGTCTCCGTGGTCGTGGTCATCGCTCTCGGCGCGTTCGGGATGAACCTGCTCGGGCAGGCGACGAACCAGGCTGTGACGACGAGCGGCACGTCAGGTGGCAAGGTCACGACCGTGACGGCCTCGCCGTCCGGCGCCACGGGAACCGCGGCGCCGGTCGCCAGCGCGGCCGCTACGCCCGCCATCCTGACGGTGACCGACGAGGATGTCTTCACACCGCGCGACCCGTTCATTCCGGTCGTGCTGCCCGCCCCGCCGGCAGCCGCTGCGAGTACGTCAGGCGGGTCGACCGGCGGCTCGATCACGAGTCCCTCATCGAACACCCTGTACCTCATCAACATAGTGAGTTCCAACGGTGGGTCCCTTGCGCAGCTCGACTACAAGGGCGTCGTCTACAAGCTGGCCGCCGGGGAATCGATCCCCAACTCGCCGTGGAAGGTCCTCAGCATCAACGCAGCGGCAAGGACCGTGACGATGCTCTTCGGCGACGAGCGCGTGACCGTGGCGCTGGGCGAGGGCGTGCAGTCCAAGTAGGCCGCAGAACATGTGATGAACGACGAGAGCGGCCGCATGCGGCCGCTCTCGTCGTTCATCAGGACCGCCGGATGGTAGAATCGAGCGCATCCCCACCTCTTGGAGCCGCGCCATGGAGTATCGCACCGCTGGAGAATCCCACGGACGGGCGCTCGTCGCGCTCGTCACCGGCGTGCCCGCTGGCGTGCCGCTGAGCCCCGGGGCCATCGACGCGGACCTCGCTCGCCGCCAAGTGGGCTACGGTCGCGGCGGGCGGATGGCGATCGAGACGGACCGCGCGATGATCCTGTCGGGCGTCCGATACGGACGCACCATCGGCTCACCGGTCGCGCTGACCATCGGCAACCGGGATTGGGACAACTGGACGGACATCATGGCGACCGCCGGGGAGGGGCTGGACTCGGCGCGTGTGACTGCGCCTCGTCCCGGACACGCCGATCTCGCCGGATGTCTCAAGATCGGCTCGCGCGACGTGCGAGACATCCTCGAGCGCGCGAGTGCCCGTGAGACGGCGGCGAGGGTCGCCGCGGGAGGCGTGGCGCGAGCGCTGCTCTTGGCGCTGGGCGTCAGCGTCTTCTCGTGGGTCGAGCGTATCGGGGACGCGACATGTGGTCCGCTGGATGCGACCTCCGTGGACATGGCGGCCGTCGAGGCGTGCGACGTACGGTGTCCGGAGCCGTCCGCCGCGCTTGCGATGCGGCGCGCGATCGATGCGGCGCGCGATGCGGGCGAGAGTCTTGGCGGTGTGTTCGTGGTCGCGGCCCGTGGCATCGTGCCCGGTGTCGGTGGGTACGCCGAGGCCGCCACGCGCCTCGACGCGCGCCTTGCTTCCGCGGTGATGTCCGTACCCGCCATCAAAGGTGTCGAGATCGGCGACGGGTTCGCCGCGGCTGCGCGCCCCGGCTCGCAGGTCCATGACCCGATCATGTTCGACGACGCGCGCGGCTTCTTCCGCTCGAGCAACCACGCGGGCGGCGTCGAGGGCGGCATGACGAACGGTGAGCCGCTCGTGGTGCGCGCGGCGATGAAGCCCATCCCGACCCTTATGAAGCCGCTGCCGACCGCCGACCTGGACACGCACGAGCCGGTTGACGCCTCCAGAGAGCGCTCAGACGTGTGCGCCGTCCCCGCAGCGGCGGTCGTGGCCGAGGCCGAGGTCGCGATGGTGCTCGCGGACGCCTACTGCGCCAAGTTCGGCTGCGACTGTCTGGACGACATACTCGTGGCTCTCTCCGCATATCGCGAGCGGATCCGGCGATGAGCCACATCTTCCTGGTCGGGTTCATGGGAGCGGGCAAGTCCACGGTCGGCGGGATTCTGGCCCGGCGGTTGGGTCTGACCTTCGTCGACCTGGATCGGATGGTGGAGACCAGCGCTGGTCGGACGGTCGCGCAGTTGTGG
Organism: Coriobacteriia bacterium; assembly: GCA_025361885.1. Taxonomy (GTDB): domain Bacteria; phylum Actinomycetota; class Coriobacteriia; order Anaerosomatales; family PALSA-660; genus JANYJF01. Next base: position 1,857 of record JANYJF010000056.1, on the reverse strand, counting down.
GCGGAATCGGGCGAGGAGACCTTCCGAGCCGCCGAATCCGCGGCACTTGCGTCGCTGGTTGACGTGGAACCTTCGGTCGTGGCATGCGGCGGCGGCGTCGTGCTCGCTCCGGAGAACCGGGCCGCGCTCAAGATGCTCGGTCGTGTGGTGTACCTCACAGTGTCTGCCGAGGAGGCTCTCGCACGGGTGGGCGGGGGAGACTCTCGACCGCTGCTGGCCGGCGGGGGCGCGCCTGTGGCTCAACGCCTTCTCGAAGCTCGCGAATCCTTGTACCGTGCGGTGGCGTACGCCGTGGTCGACACGATCGGCCGCAGCCCCCAGGATGTCGCAGACGATGTGGCTGCATCGATCGGGGGCGCCGAATGATCGAGAGTCTTCACGTGGTCGGGTCCGGCTGTTCGTACGACGTGACCATCGCAGAGGGCCTGCTGGAGTCCGTCGGAGAGCGCGTGGCGGCTTCGACGGGAGCCGGGCGGGTCGCGATGGTGACCGACACGACGGTGGATGCACTGTTCGGCGACGCCGTCGCACGCTCGCTCACCGCCGCCGGCGTCGAGGTCCACAGGATGTCCGTGGAGGCCGGGGAGACGTCGAAGTCCTGGAAGGTCTCCGGACTGCTGCTGGAGCGCATGAGCGAGGCCGGACTGCGACGCGGCGACGCGGTCGTCGCTCTCGGAGGCGGCGTGGTCGGGGACCTTGCCGGCTTCTGCGCGGCGGTGTATATGCGCGGCATCGGCGTGATCCAGGTGCCGACGACGCTTCTCGCGCAGGTCGACAGCTCCATGGGTGGCAAGACCGGGGTCGACCTGCCGCGCGGCAAGAACCTCGCCGGCGCGTTCCACCAGCCGCTCGCCGTGCTGACAGATCCCTGCGTGCTGCCGGGTCTGCCCGAGCGGGAGTGGCTGAGCGGTCTGGCCGAGGTCGCGAAGTCCGCCTTCCTCGATTCCGCGGCGGCTGTGGAGCAGCTCGAGGCCGATGCGGCGGCTCTTCTCGCGCGCGATCCCGAGGCGGTGTACCGCGCCGTGGTCATGGCGGCGGGACTCAAGGTCCGGGTCGTGTCCGCGGACCCGCTCGAGGGCGGGATCCGGGAGAGCCTCAACTACGGTCACACCCTCGGTCATGCCATCGAGGCGGTGGCCGGCTATGGCGTGGTGCCGCACGGCCGTGCGGTGGCCGACGGGATCCGGTTCGCGGCCAGGCTCGCCCAAGAAGTGCTGGGTGCCGACGCGGCGTGGACCGCTCGCCAGGAGTCGCTCCTGGACGCGCTTGGTCTGAGTCCGAGCGGGGCGGCCTGCGGTGTCGGGGACGAAGCGGGGCTGCGCCGGGCGATGGCCGCGGACAAGAAGGCACGTTCGTCGACGGTGCGCTTCGCGCTGCTGAGCGGTCCCGGCGTCTACCAGCCTTTCGAGGCGGACGAGGCGGTGCTGGCGGAGCATCTGCGAGAATGGTGCGCGGCGGAGTCGCGCGGATGAATTCGAGCCATACGGAGGCGACGATGATCAGGGTGCTCGTGCTGAGCGGACCGAATCTCGACATACTGGGGACCCGCGAGCCAGGCGTATACGGTACCGGGACGCTCGCCGACATCGAGGCCGGGGTGGCGTCCACTGCCGCGGACCTGGGGGTCGATGTGAGCTTCGCGCAGTCCAACCACGAGGGCGAGCTCGTGGAGGCGCTGCATGGCGTTCCGGGCTCCTTCGACGCGGTCGTGTTCAATCCGGGCGCCTTCACCCACTACTCGTACGCGCTTCGTGACGCCGTCGCGGCGTGCGATGTGCCCGTCGTAGAGGTGCACCTGTCGAACATCGCGGCGCGCGAGGCGTTCAGGCGCGAGAGCGTCATCGCGCAGGCGTGCGC
>JANYJF010000025.1 GCA_025361885.1 Coriobacteriia bacterium | reverse complement strand
GTTCGCGCCGCCGATCATCAAGGCCGCGCGAGAGGTACACCCGTTCCAGGACATCCCGCGCGTGCCGGCCATAAAGATCGACATGGCGATGGTGGTGGACGAGGACATCACCACCGAGCGCGTGGAGCAGGCGATCACGTCGGCCGGCGGCAAGCTGCTGGAGTCCGTGCGCCTGTTCGACGTCTACCGCGGCAAGGGCGTCGAGGCCGGCAAGAAGTCGCTCGCCTTCTCGCTGACATACCGCGGCGAGGATCGCACGCTCACGGACGAAGAGGTCGCGACCGCGCACGCGAAGGTGGTCAGGAAGGTGACGGGCGCTGTTGGCGGCGAGCTGCGAGGGTAGAGTGGGCGGATGCCGATGACCGACGCACCGACCGAGCAGCGCCACAGCCGATGAAGAAGCGCGCAAATCGCTCACGTGGTGGTAGATATGGGCTCACGTCTTGAAACGGGTGACGATTGTGTGCACACTAGGTGGCACGATTGGAGGCTCGCCATGAAGTTCATCAGTGTCCGTGACCTGCGCGGAAAGTCAGCCGATATCTGGCGAGACCTGCCAGACGAACGCGAGATGATCATCACCAGTAACGGTCGGCCCGTCGCCATCCTCGCGGCGATCAACGAGTCCAATCTGGAAGAATCACTCGCGGCGTTTCGGCAGTCACGCGCGGTCGACGCCGTGGCGTCGATGCAGCGCCGGTCGGTGGCACGCGGCAACGATGCGCTCACGCCAGACGAGATCGACGCTGAGATAGCCGCAGCTCGCGAGGCACGTGCGCGTTGAGGATCGTGCTCGACACCAACGTGTTGGTCTCGGGGCTCCTCTCGCCGTACGGTCCTCCTGGGGAGATCGTCAGGTTGGTATCATCGGGCGCCGTGGTCTTGTGTCTCGACGCACGGATCCTCGCGGAGTACGACGACGTTCTCGCAAGACCCAGATTCGGATTCGACCCGGACTCGATCGCGGCACTTCTCGACTACGTAGACTTTCGCGGTGAAGTGTTCGCATCCGAGCCGCTGGGCAGGCGTCTGCCGGACCCCGATGATGAGCCGTTTCTCGAGGTCGCGTCTGCTTGTGGTGCCGATAGCCTTGTGACGGGCAATCTCGCGCACTTCCCCCCGGAGTCGAGAGTCGGCGTCCTCGTGCTGTCGCCTGCGGAGTTCATGGAAAGACTGCGCTCTACGGCCTTGGAGTAGTGGCCGCGTACATGGGCGGTGAGATCATCCACCGGCCGTTCCGCGTCGTGTGCCGTCTCGATGGGGGCCGAGTGGGGATCGTGCGTGTCTGGCGCCGCGAGCGGCTGCTCGACGTGCCCTAGATCGCGATTGAGATTAGTCGGGGTCTGCAAAACGCCCACTCAGTGGTGGATATGTGCTATATGTGCTGAGCACATCGACACACTGGAGGGGCATATGTTTCTGGAGCGTCGCGCCACCCAGGAAGTCCTGAAGGCTCTGGAATGGTCGCCGGTCGTGCTCGTGGAGGGACCGCGGCAAGCCGGCAAGTCCGTGCTCGTGCGTGAGCTGGTAGGCGCAACGCGCCCGGCGAGCTATGTGACGCTCGACGACGCCGTGGTGCTGTCGGCAGCGCGAGAAGACCCGCAAGGCTTCGTCTTCGCTCTTCCGGACCCTGTCGTCATCGACGAGGTGCAGCGCGCGCCCGAGGTATTCCTCCCGATCAAGCTCAGTGTCGATCGAGACCGCCGCCCGGGGCGATTCACGCTGACCGGATCGGCGAACGTGCTTCTGCTTCCCAGGCTGTCCGATTCGCTGTCAGGGCGCATGCGGATCGTGACGCTGTGGCCGCTCTCGCAAGGTGAGATCGACGGGATTCCCGAGGGCTTCCTCGACGCCGTCTTCGCCGACGGTCCGATTCCGCACTTCGGGGGCGTGGAGACGCGTCTCGGCATCGCCGAGAGGATCGTGCGCGGCGGCTTCCCCGAGTCCGTGGCGCTTCCGGCGGGCGCGGCTCGCGATGGCTGGATGCGCGGTTATACCACCACGCTTCTCGAACGCGATGTGCGGGAACTGGCGGCCATCGCCGAGCGAGTGGCTCTGCCGCGGTTGCTTCGCCTGCTTGCCGCTCGCAGCGGCACGCTGCTCAACGTGGCGGACCTCGCCCGATCGACCGGCATCGCCCGCGCGACCCTCGACCGCTACCTCGCCCTGTTCACGCAGACGTTCGCGGTACGGTTCGTGCCGGCATGGGCGGGCGACGTCGCTCGCAGGCTGATGAAGTCACCGAAAGTGCTGTGGGTGGACAGCGGGATGGCCGCGCACCTGGTGGGGCTCGATGCATCGCGGTTGCTGGAGGACCCGGACACGTTGGGTCCCATGCTGGAGACCTTCGTGGGCGGCGAACTCCTGAAGCAGATCGCGTCGAGCGAGGAGCGCATCGAGCTCATGCACTACCGGGACAGCCAAGGCTCCGAAGTCGACTGGGTGCTCGAAGACAGTCGCGGGCGACTGGTGGGCGTCGAGGTCAAGTCGACGTCGTCGCCCTCGGCTCGTGACTTCAAGGGGCTGCGGTCGTTCGCCGCCAGCGTGGGGAAGCGATTCCACCGCGGCGTCGTGCTGCACACGGGCACGACGGCCGCGCCGATGGGCGAGGGGATGTGGGCGCTGCCGGTCGACGCGTTGTGGCGGCTGCCGGCCGGTCCGAAGGACAGTGGACGCCATCCACCGTTGTCCTCCAACCGAGGTGACCTGTACAGGTGACGAGGTCACGGGACAAGCAGGACCTGCAGATCCTTACAGATCTTGTGAGCGAGGAAGTCGTTGATCTCGCGGTGCCGCGGTATCGCGCTGGCCTTGCCGGCGGCTCTGTTCACGTAGACCGACTGGCTTCCGCCCTCGCGAAGCGGCTCGCAACCTTGGTTCCGCAGATGCCGCACCAGATCGGCCCGCCTCACGCGGTGAAGCTCAGCGGCTCCCTGATGACTTCCCGAGTCCCGAGGCACTCTTCGGCGAGCCGCCGATTGGCTTCGAGGACGAGTTCCACAGCCTCAGCGAGGCTCGTCCGAGCTTCCTCAAGGGTGGTCGCCTGCGTGTTCGCCCCAGGCAGCTCTTCGACGTAGCCGATGTAGCCATCGGGGACCTTCTCGAACACCGCGGTGAGCCGAAGTTTCATAGGGAGGAGCGCCCGAAGCGGGATCCTGTGGGAGTGTTCATCGGTATCGGACATGCGAACTCCCGAGCCGTTTGACAGTGTAGCACCGGCCCTTTCACCTCCCCGAGCCGACAGTGCCACACCGGCCCTACCGGATCCCGAACGCCAGCCTCGCGCTAGACTGGGAACACACGGCGCCGCACTGAGGCGCCGGACTTCGGGCGAAGAAGGTCGGATGCGAAGACAGAGCAGACTGACAGACTCGGACCACGCTAGACCCGAGCGGCCCGTCTTCCCGTCACTCGGCGTGCCGGCGTCGTTCGCGGTCTCCGCCGTCTTCCTCCTCGTCGTGATCATCCTAGTCGCGAGCAAGCGCGCACCGATCGAGGTGCTCGGCCTCTACTCCGTCCTCAGCGTGGTGACCATCGCCGCGTACGGATGGGACAAGTACGCGGCAGTCAGCGGCGGTTGGCGCACTCCTGAGCGCACCTTGCATTTGCTCTCGGTCGCCGGAGGGTGGCCCGGCGCCCTTGTCGCTCAGAGCGTGTTCCGGCACAAGACCAGGAAACGGTCCTTCCAGATCGCCTTCTGGTTCACCGTCGCCGCAAACTGCGCGCTGCTGGCGATCGTGCTTACGGAGCTGGCGGCGGCGCCGGGCTAGGAAGCGGCCCGTCGCACCGTCCCGCGGTCCGCGCGCTAGACTGGAGGCCCCGAAGGAGGACCAATGGCTCTGAGTGCATTCGATGACAAGTCCCACCGACCCGAAGCGGCCGAAGTCGCGGTCGTCCTCGGCGAGTCCACCGCGCTGTTGGAGGGATTGATCTCGAGCGTGTGGGCGTCATACGGCCTGATCGATCAGGTCTGGAACTACGCCGGCGTCAAGATCGGCTGGTCGATGCGGCTCAAGCGTGGGGACCGAATCGTGCTCTACGTGACGCCGCAGGCTGGATGCTTCCTGGTGGGCGTGGTCCTGGGCGAGAGGGCCGCCAACGCAGCTCACGCCTCGGGTGCGCCGGAATGGCTCCTCGCGCTCATCGACGCCGCGCCACGTCACCGCGAGGGACGGGGCGTCCGCATGACCGTGAAGACCGGCGATGACCTCGCGGTGGCTCTGATGCTCGTGTCGCTGAAGATGGCGAAGACGGAGCTGGACCTCTAGAGGGCGCTAGACTGGAGTCGCTTGCGCGCCGCCGAGACATCGGACCAACAGAGACGCATCAAACGGATCGGGGGGTCTGCTCGTGCGAAGCAACGTGGTCCTGATCGATTTCGAGAACGTCCAACCGGCAACTCTGGAGGCCCTGGAGCCGGAGCACTATCGACTCATCGTGTTCGTGGGGACCACCCAAACGAAGCTGCCGTTCGAGATCGTGTCCGCCGTCCAGCGGATGGGGGAGAGGGCGGAGTACGTCAGGATCTCGGGCACCGGGCCCAACGCCTTGGACTTCCACATCGCGTTCTACATCGGGCAGTTCGCCGCCCATGACCCGACGGCCTTCTTCCACATCATCTCGAAGGACGCCGGCTTCGATCCTCTGATCCGACACCTCAAGACCAAGCACATCTCTCCGCCCGCAGCGTGTCGATCGATGAGATGCTGCGAGCCAAGCCAAGCGGCAAGAAGGTCCCCGTCGCGGAAGGCCGCGCGAGAATCTTCGCCGACTCGCTCCGCCAACCCAAGAGCACGAAGCCACGGAGTGACAAGACCCTCGGTAGGGCGATAGCCGTGTTCTTCGGGAAGCAGAAGCTCTCGGATGCGGAGGTCGCCGCCGTCGTCGTCGCGATGCAGAAGGCCGGCCACGCGAATATCGTCGAAGGCAAGGTCACCTACTCCCTCGGTCCATCCCCGGTCTGAAAGCGCCCGCCCTCCATGCACATCCACTACCTCGCCGATCACCCGCACCTCATCCCCCAGCTCGCGAAGTTCCACTTCGCCGAGTGGAGCTGCCTGCACCCCGGCGAGACCCTCGAGCAGCGCACGTCGCGCCTCGCGGCCTCGTGCGGTCGCAACACCATCCCCGCGGTCCTCGTCGCGATCGCAGAGAACGGCGAGCCCCTCGGCTCCGCGATGCTCCTCGCGAGCGACCTGGACGAGCGCCCGGACCTGACCCCTTGGCTCGCCGGCGTCTACGTCGTGGCCGACCTGCGCGGCCGCGGGCTGGGAACCGCGCTGGTCAGTCGCGTGGAAAGAGAGGCCGTTGCGATAGGAGTTGAGCGCCTCTACCTCTACACACCGTCCGCCGCCGACTTCTACGCGCGCCTCGGCTGGCAGCTCGCCGAGCGCTGCGACCACCTGGGCACCACCATCACGATCATGTCGAAGGAGCTCGCGCCCGCCTCCCGCGGCTGACGCCCGGTCCCGCGGGCGCTTCGCCCCACGTCGCACCCCCGCGCTTGATGCGAAACCCTGCCCTTCTTCGCCTGAATCACGTGACAACCGTTTCAGAACTCCCGCCTTGCGATACACTCTGCAGACCAAGATTCACGGAGGGCGATGCATGGCTTGGGGACCCTCCGCAGGAGAGATCTAGTGAAGAAGGGGTGGATATGAAGAAGTCCGTTCGTTTGCTCTCGTTGGTGCTTGTCGCCGCTCTGTTCGTCGCGGCCCTCGCGGGTTGCAGCGCACCGGCAGCCAAGCCCGCGGCCACGGCACCCGCCACGGTCGACACGTTCACGTACGCGCAGGGCGCCGACCCCCGCGGTCTCGACCCGGCGCTCGTGGACGACGGCGAGTCGTCCAAGATCATCGTCAACATCTACGAGGGCCTGCTGAAGTACGCCGCTGACTCGACCAAGGTCGAGCCCTCGCTCGCCGAGTCGTGGAAGATCAGCGACGACGGCCTGAGCTACACGTTCAAGCTGCGCAAGGGCGTCAAGTTCCACGACGGCACCGACTTCAACGCCGAGGCCGTCAAGTTCAACATCGACCGCCAGCTTCCGCCGAAGGTCACCCCGGACATGGGCTACGCCAGCTTCGTGTTCGGCTCGGTCAAGGATGTCGTTGTCGTCGATCCGCAGACGGTGACGATCAACCTCACCGCCAAGAACACCGCATTCATGGCGAACCTCGCCATGAGCCTGGCCGCTCCGATCATCAGCCCCAAGGCGCTCACGGACGGCAGCAACTCCGTGATGGAGAAGCCCGTCGGCACCGGTCCCTACAAGTTCGTGAAGTGGGCCAAGGGCGAGAACGTGGTCCTGGTCCGCAATGACGCGTACTGGGGCGAGAAGGCCAAGACCAAGAACGTCGTCTTCCGCATCATCGCCGACAACTCGGCCCGCGTGCTCGCGCTCAACAACAAGGAAGTCGACATGATCGACGGCATCGACGCCACGGTCGTCGACAAGATCACGTCCGGCGGGGACAAGCTGTACCAGGCTCCCGGCATGAACGTGAACTACATGGCCTACAACACCACCACCGCCATGTTCAAGGACACCGCCGCTCGCAAGGCCGTCTCCCAGGCGATCAACGTCGACGAGCTCGTCAAGAGCCTGTACCAGGGCTACTCCGAGAAGGCCACGACGATCCTGCCGACGTTCGTCCCCGGCTACGACAAGTCCGTCAAGCAGGTAGCCTACGACGCCGCAGCCGCCAAGACCGGCCTGGCTGCCGCCGGCATCACCAAGATCCACATGATCGCCTACTCCAACCCGCGCCCGTACAACGCCGCAACCGGTGTCGCGCTGGCCACGGCCATCCAGGGCTACCTGCAGAAGGTCGGCGTGGAGTGCACGATCGACAGCTTCGACTGGACCACCTACAAGGCCAAGGTCAAGGAAGGCAACTACGACATGGCCTTCTACGGCTGGATCGGCGACAACGGTGACCCGGACAACTTCCTGAACCTGCTTGCCGACAAGGACCCGAGCATGAACATCGCGCGGTGGCAGGACCCGGTCTACATCGACATGATCAAGAAGGCGCTCGAGACCCCGAACGGCGCCGCGCGTGACGCCGAGTACACAGCGATGGAGAAGTACGCCGCCGCCAAGGCCGTGTGGCTGCCCATCTCGCATGCCAAGACCCTGGCTGGCTACCGGCCCCAGGTCTCCGGCTTCAACTATCACGTGACCGGCAACGTCTTCTGCTCCAAGGTCGTCGTCACGAAGTAGCTCAAGCATCATCTGGCGAATCTTTAGGTGCGGCCGGAAGTCACGTATCATCGTGACTTCCGGCTGCACGTTCGCTTACTCACAAGAAAGCCTTACGACATGTTCAAGTACGTGACCAAGAGGATCCTGATGGTCATTCCGGTCATGATCGGAGTGTCCATCATCGTGTTCTCCCTGATGCGGGTCTTCTCGCCCGACCCGGCGCCGATCGTGCTCGGTCAGCACGCCACGATCAAGTCGATCGAGGTGTGGCGGCACGCCAACGGCCTTGACGCCCCCGTCGTCACCCAGTACGTCACCTACGTGGCGAAGGCTTTCAAGGGCGACCTCGGCACCTCCTACTACACCAAGTCGCAGGTGGCGGCCGAGATAGGCGCCCGCTTCCCGGCCACCATCGAGCTCGCCATCGCCGCGATACTGTTCGCGACCACGCTCGGGGTCCTGCTCGGCGTGATGGCGGCGGTGAAGAAGAACTCCGTCTTCGACGCGGCCGGGTCGCTGTTCGCCCTCATCGGCGTGTCGATCCCGATCTTCTGGCTCGGCATCCTGTTCATCATGTTCTTCGCCGGATTCCTGCACCTGTTGCCGTCGGGCGGGCGCATCAACGTCATGCTCGAGCCCACGCGCGTGACCGGGTTCTACATGATCGACTCGCTCACGCAGGGTAACTGGGACGGCTTCAAGGACGCGTTCATCCACCTGATCCTGCCGGCGCTGACGCTCGGCATGTATTCCATGGCGATCATCACCCGCATGACCCGCTCCTCCATGCTCGAGACGCTCGGCCAGGACTACATCCGCACCGCGCGGGCCAAGGGGATCTCGGAGACCAAGGTCATCGGCAAGCACGCCCTGCGCAACTCGCTCATCCCCGTGACCACCGTCATCGGCCTCCAGTTCGGCGCGCTGCTCGGAGGCGCGCTTCTGACCGAGAGCGTCTTTTCCTGGCCGGGCATCGGCAAGTACACGGTCGACAGCATCCTGAAATCGGACTTTCCTGTGGTCCAGGGCATCGTGCTGCTGGTCGCGGTCATCTTCGTGACCATCAATCTGATAGCCGACCTGGGCTACGCCTTCCTCGACCCTCGCATCAAGTACTCGTCGAAGAAGGAGGACTAGCCGCGTGACTGAGTTCGACTACCCCCAAGACACGCCGCGGCCCGACCCGTCTTCGCTGACGCACCTCGCAGACGAGACCATGGCGCTCGGCGAGCGGCTCCCTTCCGGCGACATCCCGGACTTCGACGAGACGCTCCACGAGAAGCCCGAGAACCAGTGGCTCGAGATGTGGCGCAGCCTGATCGCCAACCGCGCGGCGCTCGTGAGCCTGATCTTCATCGCCTTTTTGGTGTTCCTGGCGGTGTTCGGTCCGCTGCTGACGCCGTACAACCCCATCTCGACCAACATGGCCGCGTCACTCCGAGCGCCGAGCGCCGCGCACTGGTTCGGCACCGACCAGCTGGGCATGGACATCTTCAGCCGCGTGATCGCCGGCACCCGTGTGTCGCTGACGGTGGGGCTGCTGGCGGTATCGATCGCGCTGACCATCGGGGTCATCCTGGGCGCTGTCGCAGGCTACGCGGGTGGCTGGGTCGACAGCGTGATCATGCGCCTTATGGACATGATGCTCGCCATCCCGTCGATCCTGCTGGCCATCACCCTCATGGCGGCGCTCGGAAAGGGGATCGACAAGGCCGTGATCGCGATCGGCCTGGTCTCCATCCCCGAATACGCCCGCATCGTGCGCGGCAACATCCTGTCGATCAAGCAGAACGACTACATAGCGGCCGCGCGGGTGGTGGGCAACACCGACTTCCGGATCATATTCCGGCACATCCTGCCCAACGCGCTGTCCGTGATCATCGTGCGAGCCACGCTCGGCATCTCTTCCGCGGTGCTCGACACCGCCGCCCTCGGCTTCCTGGGGCTGGGCGTGCAGCCGCCGCAGGCCGAATGGGGCGACATGCTCGGCCGTGCTCGCGGCTTCATCTTCCAGGCCCCGTGGACGCTGCTGTACCCCGGCATGGCGATCACGGTGACCGTCCTCGCCTTCAACCTCTTGGGAGACGGCTTGCGCGACGCGCTGGATCCCAAGTCGCGGGTCAAGTAGGGGACGGGCGATGACAACCGACACGAACACCCTCCTCGAGGTCAAGAATCTCAGCACCGACTTCGTCATGAACAAGGGCACCGTGCACGCCGTCGTGGACATGAGCTTCACCGTCCGCGAAGGCGAAGTGCTCGCCATCGTGGGCGAGTCCGGCTCGGGCAAGAGCGTGGCCTCGCTGTCCGTGATGGGGCTGCTGCAGCCGCCGGGCCGCGTGGTCTCCGGCGAGATCATCTACCGGGGCCGCAACCTGCTCGCACTCTCGCCACGCGAGATGCGCGACCTCCGCGGCAACCACATCTCGATGATCTTCCAGGAGCCGATGACGTCCCTGAACCCCGTCTTCACCATCCAAGACCAGCTCACCGAGTCCATCCGCGAGCACATGAAGCTCGACAAGAAGGCGGCGATCACCCGCGCCATCGAGATGCTGCGCCTCGTCGGGATACCGTCCGCCGAGAAGCGCATCCACGACTACCCGCACCAGATGTCGGGCGGCATGCGCCAGCGCGTCATGACCGCCATGGCGCTGTCGTGCGACCCCGACCTGCTCATCGCCGACGAGCCCACAACCGCGCTGGACGTCACCATCCAGGCGCAGATCCTGGCGCTCATCGGCGACCTTCGCAAGAAGCTCGGCATGGCCGTGCTGCTCATCACCCACGACCTGGGTGTCGTGGCCGAGACCGCCGACCGGGTGGTGGTCATGTACGGCGGCCAGGTGGTCGAGCAGGCCACCGCGCAGGACCTCTTCGACTGCCCGAAGCACCCCTACACGCTCGGGCTGCTGGAGTCGATCCCGTCGATGGCGGACTCCGAGGACGACGAGCCGCTCTACATGATCCCGGGCATGGTGCCCAACCCGCTCAACATGCCGATGGGCTGCGCGTTCGCGGCCCGCTGTTCGCGCCGGATGCCGCGCTGCACGCAGGAGCGCCCGCCCCTGTACGAGGTCGAGGGCCGTCTGCTGCGCTGCTTCCTGTTCGATCCTTCGGGCGAAGAAGGGGCAAGGACATGACCGAGCCCCTGCTCCGTGTCGAGCATCTCTCGAAGTTCTTCCCGGTGGACAAGGACCTTCTGGGCCGGACCACGTCCCTGCTCAAGGCCGTCGACGACCTGTCGTTCGAGATCTTCAAGGGCGAGACATTCGGGTTGGTGGGGGAGTCGGGCTGCGGCAAGACGACCGTGGGCAAACTGCTCGTCAACCTCTACCGGCCGACCGCCGGCGAGATCTGGTACAACGGCCGCGATCTGGCGAAGATGTCGGCGCGGGAGCGCCGCCACGAGTGCCGCAACATCCAGCTCATCTTCCAGGACCCCTACGGGTCGCTGAACCCGCGGATGACAGTGGGCGACATCATCGCCGAGCCGATCCGCATCAACGGCCTGCTGCCGGCCGGCAAGGTGGACGACCGCGTGGGCTACCTGCTCAACGCCGTCGGCCTGTCTGCCAACTACCGCAACCGCTTCGCCCACGAGTTCAGCGGCGGACAGCGCCAGAGGGTCTCCATCGCCCGGGCCCTTGCCATGGAGCCGCAGCTCATCGTGTGCGACGAGCCGGTCTCGGCCCTGGACGTGTCCATCCAGGCGCAGGTGCTCAACTTGCTGTCGGACCTGAGCGAAGAGTTCGGCCTGACCTACCTGTTCATCGCGCATGGGCTGAACGTGGTCAAGCACATCAGCGACCGGGTGGGCGTGATGTACCTGGGCCGCCTGGTGGAGGTGGCGCCCAAGCGCGAGCTGT
>JANYJF010000042.1 GCA_025361885.1 Coriobacteriia bacterium | reverse complement strand
GTTCTGCGGCGCCTGAAGACCCTGGACTGCTCGACAGGCTCGCGCCCCATTGCGCTATCATCGGGCGGCGTGGTGCCTCTCAATCCGAGGCGCGAACGTGCCCGGGTGGCGGAATGGCAGACGCGGAGGTCTCAAAAACCTCTGGCCGAAAGGTCGTGTGGGTTCGACTCCCACCCCGGGCACCAGCGCCCGCTCAAAGGGACGCGGCGTCAGATGCCCGGCGCCCCATCGCCTTCCGGCGCCTCGCCATCAGCGCTCTCCACCGCACCTGTCCCCGGCCCGTCTCCCGCGCCACCGCGCATCTTCGCGACCGCGCGTTGCGCCGCCAGATACAGCGGTATCGGGACGAACAGCACCATGGCGCCGGTGGCCATCGCGGCGGGGATGGACACGGCCTGCGCCAGGTAGCCGAGCGCCGGCTGCCCGGCGGAGCCGCCGACATCGGCGAACAGCGAATCGAGCGACAGGATCGTTGCGCGCTGCATGGATGGGATGTGCTCGTTGATGAAGCCCTGGCGGACGGGACCCGCGACCCCCATGAGCACGCTGAACCCCAGCCACAACGCCACCACGATACCGAACGGCAGCAGTCCGGGAGTGCGCATGAACAGCCCGACGCACCCGATGGCGACCAACAGCACGGCCTGGAGCCCGGACACCAACGCCAGCACCCGCGGCGCACTGCGACGGCCCCTCGGCGTCTCCATGACCCCTCGCACCAACGAGTTGCCGCCTATGCTGGCCATGGATGAGGCTGCCGTCACGACGCCCACGACCCACACCAGGTTGCGTCCCAGCAGCTGGAGCAGGTAGGGCTGCAGCGCGTAGAAGCCGAATATGAAGAACAGGCCGGTCGCCAAGGACACGAAGAGCAGAGGGCGCACGACGGGGCTGCGCCATCCGTAGCGCGCTCCCGATTCCAAGATCGTCCTGGTCTCCTCGCCGAATCGGGAGAGTCGCAGTGGCCGGGGCTCGAAGCCCCACTCGCGCATCAGCACGAGCGTCGCGAAGAAGCAGACTCCGAGGAGCACGGCGCGCACGACATACGGGATCTGCAGGTCGATCTGTCCGAGGAAGCCGCCAGCCAAGGTGCCTATGAGCATCGCCGCACCGAACGTCGCCCCACCCCACCCGAACACCCGGTCCTTGGGTCCGGACCAGTCGGTGTGGTCCAGCGCGTCCACGAGCCAGGCGTCGACCGCTCCTGTCTGGAACGTGAAGCCGAGCCCGAGGAGCACCGAGGCGGAGGCGAACGACCACACACCCCACTGGTAGCGCGCCGCCCCCACGTACCACAGGGTCGAGACGAGCAGCGTGGCACTCGCGAGCAGGAACGACGTCTTCCGACCGATCGTGTCGGCCACCACGCCCGTCGGCACCTCGAAGACGATCTGGCCCACCGTGAACGCCGTGTTCACTAGCATGACCTGGAAGATGGTGAGCCCGGCGCCCAGCAGGAACAGCGTGTTCACGCCCCAGATTATCGATGTCGCCAAGGTGAAGATGGCGCTCGTGGAGAGGTAGACCGCCACGACCCTCCTCGACGAAGGTGTGATCTCGATCTTCTTCGCGTCCTTGGCCATCTTCTCCCCGTTCGGCCGTGGCGGCGCCGATGGGCGTCGCACGAGATGAGTGTTCCCGTTGGTGAGGGCGCATGAAGCGAGACAGGTACATACTACGTAGACCCGAACCCGAAGGAGACCCGTGGACGACCTCATCCGCCGACTGCCCAAGGCCGAGTTGCACCTCCACCTGGAGGGCACGTTCGAGCCGGAGTCGATGTTCGAGATGGCGGCGCGCAACGGGGTGATGGCGCCGTACGGCACAGTGGAAGAGGTGCGGGCGGCGTACGAGTTCGCGGACCTCCGATCCTTCCTCGACATCTACTACGCCGCCTGCTCGGCGCTTCTCACCGAGCGCGACTTCCACGACCTGACCGCGGCCTACCTGCGCCGTGCCGCCGCCGACGGGGTGCGTCACGTCGAGCCGTTCTTCGACCCGCAGACGCACACGGCACGCGGAGTACCCTTCTCCGCGGTCGTTGGCGGGGTGGTGAGCGCACTGGAAGATGGTGAGCGGGACCTCGGCATCACTTGGAAGCTGATCATGTGCTTCCTGCGCGATCTGCCAGCGGAGTCGGCGGCCGCCACCCTTGCCCAGGCCATGCCGTATCGGGACGTCATCGCGGGAGTCGGGCTCGATTCGGGCGAGGTGGGCAACCCTCCCTCGAAGTTCGCGGTCGTGTTCCGCGACGCTCGCGCGGCCGGATTCCTCGCGGTGGCTCACGCGGGCGAGGAAGGGCCGCCGAGCTACATCCGCGACTCGCTCGAGATGCTGGGAGTCCGGCGGATCGACCACGGGGTCCGCTGTCTTGAAGACGCGCGACTCGTTTCGCGGCTGGTCTCCGAGCGCGTGCCGCTCACGGTCTGCCCGCTATCCAACGTGCGGCTGCGGGTGTTCGATACGATGGCCGACCACCCTCTGGGCCGGATGCTCGAGGCCGGACTGGCCGTGACCGTGAACTCCGACGATCCCGCATACTTCGGCGGCTACATGGTCGACAACTACCGCGCCGTCACGGAGGCACTCGGACTGACTCGAGGCGACCTGTACCGGCTCGCGGCCAACGCGATCGAAGGCTCGTGGGCGACGAGGGAGCGCAAGGACGCGCTCGTGTGTGAGCTGGACGGGCTGTACGCGGAGTAGCACGAGCGGTGCGCGGAGATCGGGCGCAAACGCGCGGGCCCGGTAGGCGCGCCTATCGGTAGGGGATCACGTCCCGCCCGGTAGCGTCGATCCAGTCCAGGATGCGGCACGAGGCCTCGAGGCAGCTCACGTACTGATACGCCTCCTCGAGCGTGGCGCCGGCCGCGAAGGGCCCGTGGCCGCGCAGGATCACGACCGGGTGCGTGCGCAGCGCGTCCGCGATGAGCGCTCCCGCCTCGGCCGAACCGATCGTGTCGGAGTGCGACACCACCGGCACCGTACCGAGCCGCAGCAGCGACTCGGAATCCAGCGGCACGATCTCGTCAGCCAGGAGCGAGCGCACGATGGTATGCGCGGTGTGCGCATGCACGATGGCGAGAGCGTCCGTCTGCTCGTAGACCGCGCGGTGGACGACGAGCTCCACGGAGCATCGGCCGTCTCGCGGGTCCCCGCACGCGGCCAACGACGACTCGATGATGTCGTCCTCGGTCAGATGGCCGAGCATCGAGCCCGTCCGGGTGATCATCACCGCATCCCGCTCGCGGCGCGAGAGGTTGCCACCATGAGAGGTGACGGCACCCGACGTCGCGAGGTCGCGTCCGACCATGATGAAGTCCTCGTGCACGGCAGACGTCCTTTCAAGTGGGGCGCGCCGGACAGTGGGCTACTTCGCGAGTGTGTTCGCGAGGTCGTAAAGGTCGCGCGGCAGCGGGTGGTGACTGGTGTACGCGTCGGGAAGCGGACACTCGACGGTCGATGCGTGACGCAGGCCCACGGCCACGCCGCTTCGTCCGGCGAGCAGGGCGTCGACAGCGTGCGCCCCCATCCGGCTGGCGAGGATCCGGTCGAAGGCCGACGGCGAGCCGCCGCGCTGGATGTGGCCGAGGACGACCGTGCGTACCTCGTGCCCGCACATCGCGGCAAGGTCGGTCGCCAGACCGAACGCGTGTGCGGCGCCTTCAGCTGTGATGATGATGGAGTGCTTCTTGCCGCGAGCGATGCCACCCATGACCATGTCGCAGACATCCTCGAGCCGCCACGGGATCTCCGGCACCAGGATGCAGTCGGCGCCCGACGCGAGCCCGGCCTGCAGGGCGATCAAACCGGAAGCACGGCCCATGACCTCGATGACGAACGTGCGCTCGTGGCTCGACGCGGTGTCGCGGACCTTGGATGTGGCGTCGCAGATGGTGTTGAGGGCCGTGTCGAAACCGATGGTGGTGTCGGTGCCATCGAGATCGTTGTCGATGGTTCCCGGGATGCCGACGACCTTGACCCCGCGGAGATGCAGCTCCTGCGCGCCTCGATAGGAGCCGTCGCCCCCGATGACGACGAGCCCGGTGACCCCGTTCTCCGCAAGGATCGCGACTCCCTCGTCGATGCCCGCCGGATCGAAGAAGCGTTCCGAGCGAGACGTTCCCAGGAATGTTCCGCCACGGTCGAGCTTGCCGCCGACGTCCCCGAGGTTCAGCTCCTGCACGTCGCCCTTGAGCAGCCCCTCGTAGCCGTGCTTGACACCGACCGCGACGCCATCGGCGCCGATCGTGGTTCGCACGACCGAGCGGATGGCCGCGTTCATGCCCGGCGCGTCACCGCCGCTGGTAAGGACCGCTATCCGCGGACGCTCAGCCATGCTGCTCACACTCCCCCTTCGGTATGCACTCCCACGGCGCGCAGCCTCGCGTACCTTCTCGCGACGATCTCGTCTCTCGACTGGCCCTCGAGGTCGCCGAGAGATCGGACGACCGCTTCCCGGACCGCGATCAGCACGGACGCAGGGTCGCGATGCGCGCCACCTGGCGGCTCAGGCACGATCTCGTCAGCCAGGCCCAGACGGACGAGGTCCTCGGCCGTCATCGTGAGCGCGGGCGCCACTTCGCAGGCCCGGGACGGGTCCTTGAACAGGATCGACGAGCACGCCTCGGGCGTGATGACGGAGTAGTAGGCGTTCTGGAGCATGATCAGGCGATCTCCCACTCCGATCGCCAGCGCGCCGCCGCTGCCGCCTTCGCCTATCCCGACGCACACGACTGGGACCGGCAGCCGCGTCAGCGTGGCCAGGCACTCCGCTATGGCCCACGCCACGCCCCGCTCCTCGGATCCGATGCCCGGATAGGCGCCCTGGGTGTCGAGGAAGGTCACGAGCGGGATACCGAAGCGGCCGGCGAGCTGCATGATGCGACGCGCCTTGCGAAAGCCTTCCGGCTGCGGCATACCGAAGTTGCGCCTGATGTTCTCCTTGGTGCCCTTGCCCTTGCGATGGCCGAGGATGGCCACCCGGCGTCCGTCGAGCGTACCGAGACCGGCGAACATCGCCTCGTCGTCGCCGAACGCGCGGTCGCCGCGAAGCTCGATGACGTCGGTGAACAGAGTCTCGATGTAATCCTGCGTCTTAGGCCGCTCGGGGTGGCGGGAGACCTGGACCCGCTCCCATGCCGACAACGAGCTGTACAGCGTGTCGCGAAGCTTGATGATCGCGACTTGCAGCGCGTCTATCTCAGCGGCCAGCTCCGGCTCCCCGGACACGTCCAGGCGCTTGAGCGCCGCAAGCTTGTCCTCCAGCTCCGCGATCGGCCGCTCGAACTCCATGACGAACGCGCGGGCCATGATCACTCACCGCCCGGGTTCAGGTAGTCAAGCAGGAGCGAGACGCGGTCTCGCAGCTCTCTTCGGTCGACCACGGCGTCGATGAAGCCGTGCTCCACGAGGAACTCCGCCGTCTGGAAGCCCTTGGGCAGCGACTGGCGGATCGTCTGCTCGATCACGCGCGGGCCGGTGAACATGATGAGAGCTCCCGGCTCCGCGAGGATGACGTCGGCGAGCACCGCGAAGGATGCCGTGACGCCGCCCGACGTGGGGTTGGTGAGGATCGAGACATACGGGATGCCAGCCTCAGCCAGACGCGCAGCCGCAGCCGAGGTCTTCGCCATCTGCATGAGGGACAACACGCCCTCCTGCATCCGGGCGCCACCCGACGCGGTCACGAGCACGAGCGGCCGGCGCTCCGCGAGCGCGAGCTCGAAGGCACGTGTGATCTTCTCGCCCACCGCGGAGCCCATCGAGGCGCCGATGAACCGGAAATCCATCGCCCCGAGGACGACCGGGTGTCCGCCGATCGCCGCTCGGCCGGTGATGATCCCCTCGGTCAGACCGGTCTTGGCCTTCGCCGTCTCGAGCTGGGTGGCGTATGGCTTACCGGAGGTCCACCGCAGCGGATCGGCTGAGGTGATGTCGGCCTCGGTCTCGGCGAACGTGCCCGCGTCCGCGAGCAGGAGGACGCGCGTCGGGGCGTCGATGTCCGCGTGCTTCCCGCAACCCGGGCAGACGTCGAGGTTGGCCTCGAAGTCGCGCTGGTAGATGGTCTTCTTGCAGCCCTCGCACTTGACCCATACGCCGTCCGGGAGGTCCGCGGCGGACCTCTGGGAGTCCACGGGGATGTACGTTCGCTCTTCGCGCGCCTGGAACCAGTCCGAGATCGGCATGGGTCGCTTCCGGTGTGGGGGTAGGTCGGTGGGATTCCGAAAGATGATACCACCGCAGCGTCCACCGGAATCCCGGAAGACGCTGCGATGGACCCGCCGCGCGTCGGCGCTGTCGCGCCGTTCCTAGAGAGTGAAGTCCTTCTCGCCCGAGAAGACCTTGAGTGCGTCTTCGACCGAGTAGTCGGCCAGCGTGATGGCCGAGATGGCCTTGGTCAGCCGGACAGCCTCATCGAGCGAGCGCTGGTGGATGTTGCGACCGGTCGCGTTGCCCACGGCGCCGCCCACATGGATCTGCTCGTGCAGCTGGGTCAGGAACGTCGAGGCGTCCACGGTGGAGCCGCCGGCGCACACAAGGCCGGTGCGACCGGCCGCGGCGCACGCTTCCTTGAGCAGGACGGCGGAGGTGGCGGCGTCGGTGCCCTTGGGCGGGTTGACCTTCACGAAGTCCGCTCCCAGGCAGCACGCGAGGCCCGCGGCGCCCGCGATCAGGTGCGCGTCCTTCTCCGCCGCGACCGCCTTGCCCCGGGGGTAGATCCACAGCACCACGAGCATGCCGTTGGCGTGGGCGTCAGCGATGAGCTGGCTCGCCTCGGTCATCATCGAAGCCTCGTACTCGCTGCCGATGTAGATGGTGTAGCCGATGCCGACCACATTCACGCCGTTGTCGCGCAGGTCGAGCACGGTGTCGATCGAGTAGAGTTGCGGGGAGTACGGGTCCTCCTGCGAGGTCGGCACCAGGGAAGTCTTGGAGTTCATCTTCACCAGGTAGTTGATCTCGGGGTAGTCCGCGGCGTAGTGCGACACGAGGCCGCGCTGGCCGGCGAGCACGCCGCACACGCCCTGCGAACCTATCTTGAACAGGTGCTCCGGCTCGGCGTCGGCGGTGTCGATGCCCTGGCCGTAGAAGTCGTCGTTGAGGTGCTCGATCTTCTGGTCGCAGGCGAAGAGCATGAGCCTGCCGCTGCCGCGCGTGGCGGCCATGTACGAGTCGATGTAGGTCTCGCGGGCACCGGCGGGCACGTCGGCCGGCACGCGGACCTGGTCGCGGGTGATGCTGGGCATGCGGATCCCTCCTCGGATACGGAATGCGTCTGCAACGGTCGCGCTCGGCGCCCGTGCGTCAATCAGACTAGGCCATCGCGAGGGAGCGCGCCACACCCTCGCGCGGGCAGGAGCGGGCGAGACCGCCGCTTATCGCAGGTCTATCTCCATCCGCACGTGCGGCAGGAACGTCCGCGGCATCGGGAACGGCTCCGGGCTGACGACCGCGAAACCGCGCCGCTCGTACAGCCCGACCGCGGTCAGGCGCGCGTTGAGATAGCCGCGGGGCAGGCCCGTGTCGCGCGCGAGCTCCACGAGCGCGTGCACGATCCAGCTGCCGACGCCCATCCCACGCCACTCCTCGTACACGGCGACCTGGCGGACGTGGCCCCAGTCGTTCTCGACGAGCAGGCGCCCGTAACCGACCACGCGCCCGTCCACGAGCGCTACGAGGTGCGAGGAGCCGGGGTCGTCGTTGCCCCAGTCGTCGTTGCGGGAGACGTCGAAGGGGCGGTGGAGCGTCTCGTAGCACAGGTCGGCGACCTGGAGCATGAGCGGGTCGTGGCCCGCGACGTAGCGTAGTTCGACTGCTTCGAGCAGGCGCGTGCGATCCGGTGCGTCGCCAGGCGCGCTCATCCGCGGTACCGGTTCGTGACCGGCATCCGCCGGTCCTTGCCGAACGCCTTCTCGGTGATCTTGATGCCGAGCGGCCCCTGTCGGCGTTTGTACTCTGCGGCGTCCACCATGCGGCAGACGCGGTCGACCACCGCGGCGTCGAAGCCCATCGACACGATGGCGTCGCGGGACAGGTCGTCTTCCACATACGCCTTCAGGATCGGGTCGAGCACGTCATAGGATGGCAGCGAGTCGACGTCGCGCTGGTCGGGGCGCAACTCCGCGGACGGGGCCTTGTCGATCGAGGAGGCCGGGATGACCTCGCTTGCGCGGTTGCGCCAGCGTGCGAGGTCCCACACGGCCGTCTTCGCGACGTCCTTGATGGGCGCGAAGCCGCCGACCATGTCGCCGTACAGGGTGGAGTAGCCGACCGACAGCTCGGATTTGTTGCCGGTTGCCAGCACGATCCAGCCGAACTTGTTGGACAGCGCCATCAGGAGCGTGCCGCGAACGCGGGCCTGCAGGGTCTCCTCGGTGACGTCCGGTACCGCGCCCGCGAACGAGGGTGCGAGCGTCTGGAGCACCGCCGCGAACGGCTCCTCGATAGGGAGCGAGCGGCAGTCGATACCGAGGTTGGCCGCGAGGGCCTCAGCGTCGGTGACCGAGCCGGGCGAGGAGTAGCGCGACGGCAGCAGCACCCCGTGGACATGCCTGGCGCCAAGAGCGTCGACAGCGAGGGCGGCGGTGAGCGCAGAGTCGATGCCGCCCGACAGGCCGAGCACCGCATCCGTGAAACCGTTCTTCGCGAAGTAATCGCGAAGGCCGAGCGCCAGGGCGCGGTAGACCTCCTCCTCGTCGGCCAGAAGCTCTTCGATGCGGCCCATGACGGCCACATCGCCTTGCGCGGGGATGTCGCACACCAGCAGGTCCGGCTCGAACGCCTTCGCGCGGGCCACGATCTCCCCGTCCGGCGAGATGAGCACCGAGCGGCCGTCGAAGACGAGCTCGTCTTGGCCGCCGATCAGGTTGCAGTATGCGAGCCACACGCCTGAGTCGCGTGCGCGCGTCCGCAGCATCTCCTCGCGCTCGAGGCCCTTGCCCGCGTGGAACGGCGACGCCGAGATGTTGAGCACCACGTCGGCGCCCTCGTGGGCCGCGTCGACCGCGATGTTGGGGACCCAGATGTCCTCGCAGATGGTGCATGCAGCCACGAGCCCGCCGAGGTCGAACATCGAGTGCCACTCCCCCGGCTCGAAGTAGCGCTCCTCGTCGAACACGCCGTAGTTGGGCAGGCGACGCTTGCGATAGACCTGCGCCACCACGCCGCCCTCGCACACGGCGGCCGCGTTGAACAGTCGGTCATCCTCGCGCTCCACGAAACCCACCATGGTCCGGATGCCCGTCGATGCAGCGGCCACACGGTCGAGCGCGTCACGGGCGTCCTCGACGAAGTGGTCCTTGGCAAGGAGGTCCTCGGGCGGGTAGCCCGTGATGGCGAGCTCGGGCAGCAACACGAGCTCGGCGCCGGCCGCGCGCGCAGCTGCGATGGCCGCGATGCACAAGTCGGCGTTGCCTGCGATGTCGCCGACCGTCACGTCTATCTGTGCGAGCGCGATGCGCGGCATGTGGTGCGTGCGCCTCCCGGTGAGCGGCCCTCGTCCTCTTCGCTCAAAGCGTACCACTTGGCCCCGACACCGCCGCCGGCGCGGGGAGGGCACGGACGTCCGGCGGCCCGCGACCGTCTCTTCGCACACCGACCGTGTGGGCTCAGGCGTCCCGCGCGCGGCGCCTGGATGGCCCGGTACTTGCAACTCCTCCTGCGACGCGCCCGACCGCATGCCGGCCGGGCGCGTCCATGAAGCCCTGAGGGAGACGCATTGGATAGCACCATCGCCGCCATACAACGCCATTCGACGCGACAGCGCACTCTGCGCCGTCGTGCCGCCCGTCGAGTGGTCGTGGCGGTGCTCGCAGTGGCGACGGCCAGCTTCGCACTCGTCGCGTGCGTCCGCGCCGTCGCCCCGCGCACCTCGGCGACGCCGACCGGCACTGTGCGCTCCAGCCACACCGCGGTCACCTTGCGCAGCGCGTGGGGACACCCTCTCGTGAAAACGCCTGCCCCCGCGTTCGACCCGCGGCCGTTCGTGGGCACGACCGTCACTCACGGCGCGGCCGGCACCCATATGATCGCCCTGACCTTCGACGACGGCCCCTCGGTCGACTCGACCGCCGTGCTGCAGGTGCTCGAGCGCGAACACGTGCCGGCCTCGTTCTTCTACGTGGGCGACCGGATATCGGGACACCCGGACATACCCGCGCGCGCCATCGCCGACGGTGACGACGTGGGCAACCACACGCTGCACCACGTGGAGATGGTGGGCCTGTCGCGTCCCGCGATGCTCGACCAGATCCTGTCGACCAACGAGATCATCCGCGAAGCCACCGGTCGCGCGCCGGTCTTCTTCCGCCCCCGCAGCGGCCACGCCGACGCGGCTGCGAAGGCACTGGTGGCGCGACTCGGCATGGTCATGGTGCTGTGGGACGCGCGCGACGGCGACACCGACGCGGTCACCACCCCGGCCGGCATCACGAGCCAGGCGCTGGCGCATGCGCACAGCGGCGGCATCCTGCTGATGCACGAGACCAACCCGAACACCGTGGCGGCGCTTCCGGGCATCATCGCCGG